>JAYUDR010000182.1:0-11037 GCA_043739665.1 Chloroflexota bacterium | reverse complement strand
GGAGTCCGGGCTGTCGCCCCAGCGCGTCTTCGGCTCGGGCACGATCTTGGACACGGCCCGCTTCCGTTACATGCTGAGCGAGCATCTGGGCGTGGATCCGCGGAGCGTCCACGCCTACATCATCGGCGAGCACGGCGACAGCGAGGTGCCGGTCTGGTCGCTGGCCAACGTCGCCGGGATGCGTCTGCCGAGCTTCTGCGCGGAAAACGGTATCCCGCTCTCGCCCGACACGATGGAGCGCATCTTCAGCCAGACTCGCGACGCCGCCTACGAAATCATCAGCCGCAAGGGCGCCACCTACTATGCCGTGGCCGCCGGCCTGATGAGGATCGCGGAAGCCATCCTGCGCGACCAGAACACCGTTCTTTCCATCTCGAGCCTGATCACCGACTACTACGGCATCGACGATGTCTGCCTCAGCCTGCCGACGGTCGTCAGCCGGCGCGGTATCGAGCGAGTCCTGCGCCTCGATCTCAGCCCAAAAGAAGCGCGTGGCGTCCGCAATTCGGCCGACGTTCTGCGCGCGACAATCGAGTCGCTGGGCGCGGCGACGAAACCGGGCTGAGCTCGAACTGAGACCGCCGGGGCCGTATCCCGGCTTACCGCGGTAGGGCGTGCTCTTCGAGTGGCGTGTCCCAGTGGGCCTCGATCAGTTCGAAGCGACGCTGCTCTTCGCGCGCCAGCTTCTCGGCGTCCGGGTAGAGGCGGCGCACGATCGCCGGGTCGGTGTGCTCTTCCATCGAGGTCCAATCGCGGTAGGTGATCGTGACTTCGAACGTCCAGTCCTGGCGGCCGTCGCCATGGAAGCGCGGCTCATAGGCGCGCACATCGAGCAGCCGGCCCGACTCCAGCTGGGCCTTCAGGAGCGGCCAATGGTTTCGCTCGAATAGCGCCACGAACTCATCCTGAAAACCCCAGCGAATCTTGTAGAAGTACTGGACTGTCACTGGCTTGCCGGCGTCGGCCATGTCGAACTCCTCCTGCCTGCCCGACGGTATCGGGCGCTCGCACCATCCAGGCAAGGCCAGCCTACAGCCTCCGGTTCGAAGCCGCCGCCGTGGCCCGGATCAGCCGCTCAGGCGACCGTCCCGGAGCGGCCATGCCCTTTGGCGAAGACCCAAGCCCCCGTTCGGCCCGCCGGGACGATGCCCGCCGGCACTCGGTTCAACGATACCGAGGACTCATCCTTTTAGACATGGTCACCATCCTCCGTCAAGGGCCCGAGCCCGAGCCCGAAACACCCGTGCGAGAGCGAACGCCACTCGAGCGAACCATCGAAGGCGTCGACAGCACCCACGCAGCCGCACCTCAATTGGGCTTCCTGCTGGCGGGCGCCCAATGGCGAGACTCGTGGCTGCACGGATTCCGCAGTCTCTATCTGGTTATGGAGGTCATCCTCCTGGGTCTGGCCGGCGGCCTTCTCGTTTCCATCCTGAACCTCGATGTGAACAAGGCCTGGGTTCCGGCCGCCCTGCTGATCGTCGACGCCACCGCCAGCCTGCTGCTGCTATGGCGAATGCGCCGCGCCGCCATCGGCCTGGGCAACGATGTCCGCTTCTGGCATCGCGAGATAGTCCGGGCTGAGCGCGAGCTGACGCCCGATCGACGCGTCTTCACCCGCTTCAAGTTGCTCCAGCGCTCCCGCCTTAAGGCTGACACGGCCGAGCTCACCAGTCTCGCCCTCTCGCCTGAAGGCCTCAACGAGAACGGCCTGGACCGGCTCATCGAGCCTTTCAGCGCCACGCGCCGGCTCATCGAGAACCGCGTCCCGATGCTGATCGCCGTCCTGTGGATCGCCTGGTCAATCGGTGGCGTCGGCGCCCTGTACCTCCGGGCCGCCAAACTCATCCCGTAGTCAAGCTCAGAGTGAGGTGGACCAGATCCACCCGACCGCGAGAGCGCTGACGAGGGCGATCGTGACGCTCGCCATCGTGCCCAGCAGATAGCGTTCGGCGAAACGTTTGTTGTTCAGCTCCCTGAACCGGGCCAGAGTCTTCGCCGCCACAACAAAGCCGACCGCGGCGGGTCCGCCGCCCGGCATCAGGGCGATGACTAGTACCCGCTCCAGGACGCCGATGGTGGCGCCCATCATGCGCGGGTCGACGCGCTTGTCCGGCTTCTCGTCCTCGGCCGGCAGCAGCCGCCCGATGAACTGCCACGCGGCCGGTAGGTTGATGACCGCCAGCGACCAGCCCAGGACGGCGGCGATCCCGACGCGGCGCATGTCACCCGGCGCCGCTGAAACGGCCGAGGGGACCAGGTTCGGCAGGCTCAGGTCACGCAGCACCAGCCACACCACGCCCACGATAACGGTCGCCACGACCGTTTCTCGCGCCAGCCAGAGAGCGGCCGGTGCCGGACTCCACCTCTCCGTTTGCGGGTGGTTGGCGGGCGCGGGATTGGAGCGGCCGCGGGCCGGCAGCCACGCCTTCCCCAGCCCGAGCCCTGGCAACGCTTCGACGCCGAGTCGGGCGGCCAGATAGGCGGCCCAGATCAAGCCCAACATCAACACCGGATCCGTCACGTTGGCTCTCCCCGTGTGCTGTCTCGCCACGGATCGCTCAATCCGCTCGAATAGACCCGCCTTATACCCGCCACCAACCGCTGCAGCGATCGGATCCGAGCTCGGCTGAAGGAAACCGAAATCGTCGCGCGACGAACGCTGAGCCGGTCCGCGACTTCCGACTGGCGAAGATCGTCGATCAAGGCGAGACGCGCAACAAGCCGCTGCCTGACGGTCAGAGCCTCGAGCAAGTCCGCGAGCGCGGGGCACAGATCGGCGAGTAACTCGTCCACGTCGGGTTGCCCCGTTACGACCACGAGCCTATCGCGGCCGGCGCGCGCCGCGGTTATTGCTCCGCGTGCGGCGACGAATGCCGGCCCCGTCCGCTCGGTGGCGGGAGCGTCGCCGGCACTCGGATCGACATCGACCGAGCCACGGACGGCGACCCAGCGCATATGACGCTGTTCTGGGCCGAGCGCCGCCAGGAGCACGGCCTCGATCGGATCCGCGTCAGGGGTCAGCAGGCCCTGCAACTCATCGCCCTGGGTAAAACCGAACGGAGCGAGCCGGCTGCCGGCATAAGCCTCGTCCAGCTGCCCGACGAGTTCGCGCAGCCAGGCGGTGGACCCGACGCTGTCGCGCCGCGATCCCACCACGTCGCCGAATAGAACGAGGCCCATCGGATCTGTCACTCGCATCAGGCTAACTCGACTGAAGATAGTCGTCAATGGCTACTAGTAAGGGAGATAGCCATATGTGGCTATCTCACCGAGGAGCTTCCGACCCGACACACGTCACGGTAGTCGCACGATGCGCGGCGATCTGGGCGACCATGATCCGACTGGCGCCCGAGCCGCTATTCTGGAATGGTGACGGCCGAAACCAGCAACCCAGTCGCTTCCGCCGCGAAAATCCCGCTTAATCCGGGACGACGCGAGTTGGGCATGCGGGCGACGCTCGTCTTCCCGAATCGGGAGATCGTGGAGCGCTATTACGTCCCGCTCATCTACACTGCCTGCCGGACCTGCTATTCGGAGCTGGCGCCCGATGACATCTTCGAACGCGCCGTAGACGGCAGAATCGCACCCGGGAAGCAGCGTGAACTGATCGCCCGCGTGATCGAATCCGGCCACGGCTCCACCATCGAGCACGTGAATTTCACCTTCGCCATCACCGGCGTCAGCCGAACGTTGAGCCACCAGCTGGTCCGCCATCGCGCCGGCGTGGCCTTCGACCAGCAGAGCCAGCGATATGTCTCGTTCAAGAAGGGCGCCTCCACGATGATGCCCCAAACGATCGCCGAGGCCGATCCCGCGCTGCGCGAGCAGTACGAGGATCAGATCGAGGGCGCCCTCGAGACGTACGGCGCACTGATCGAGGCCGGCATCCCCGGCGAGGACGCTCGTTTCGTCTTCCCCAACGCGAGCCGCACGAACCTGGTGATGACCGCGAACTTGCGGGCCCTGATCCACATGTCCGGCCTACGCCTCTGCACAATGGCCCAGTGGGAGATCCGGCGGCTCTTCCAGCTGATCCGCCACGAGGTATTCACCGTGAGCCCGTTCCTGGGAAGCTTCCTGGCACCCAAGTGCGTGCCCCTCGGCTATTGCGACGAGTCCGGCAATCGGGATGAACACTGCCCCATCAGACCGCACAAGGACAAAGTACTGGCGGCGTGGGCCGAAAAGGCTCGGTCGAGCCGCCCGTCACGGCCCGAATCGGTCGACTAGCCGGTCTTTCGCCCTCGTGGCAGCGTTCAAACGAACCCCCTGAACCGCCTGAAAGGCGGTACGTAAGGGCAGGGAGTCCTGGTACCTCCAGCGGGGTGCCTCGCCGCAACGCCCGGCTCATGATTCCACCGACGCAAAAGGCGAGTCGTATTTGGTCGCGGACCAGCCATAATGTCGCAACGCCGCCAGTCACCGTCGCGGCCTTGGAATCTAACTAAGCAGCGGTAACAACCACCTTCGGGCATTCTCCGGCTTCCTCCGGAGCCCGGCAAGCACCACGGGGAGACAAGCGTGAACGAGACGGCCGGCGCCCGCCTTCCGAACCGGTTCATGGCGGACCTCACGCAGGCCATGCGTTCGACCGCCCAAACGGCCCGACAGGCTACCGTAGAGCAGTGCCAGGCGGACGCGAAGGCGTACACCGAGCAACTTCATTCGCGCACGGATGACGAGGCTGCCTCTCTGCGAAAGGCAGCCGAAGCCGATGTCAGCGCTATTCGTGACTGGTCCAAGGCGGAGATGGAGCGGATTCGCGTTGAGACCGAGCAGCGCATTGCGCGCCGCCGCGAGCTTCTCGAGCAGGAGCTGCAGGAGTACAACGCCGCCATCGAACTCGAGATTGAGCGGGTCCAGAAGCGCGTAGCCGCCTTCGAAGGCGAAGTCACTCAGTTCTTCGAGCAGCTTCTTCAGGAAGCCGATCCGACCGTATTCGCCAGCATGGCCGCCCAGATGCCGGATCCGCCGGTATTCTCGGTGAGCGACCGCAGCGGCGTGACGGCCGACCTCCGAGCTCGCCGCGAACAAATCATGCGACCGGCTGCAGCTGCGATGGTCGGGAGCCCCACCGGCACCAACGGGACTCAGCCGGCCAACGTCGACGGCGGCGAGGCCGCGACGGCTTCTGTTGCCACCACGAAGCCCGCGCCCAAGCCTGCATCCGTCGAATCTACTCAGGTCGTGGTCGTGGGGCTTGTCAGCGTAGCGTCCATCGCTACTTTCAAGCGCCAGGTCGGCCGCCTGCCCGGCGTCAAGAGCGTCGGCGTCTCGTCCGGGCCCGACGGCGAGTTCATCTTCACGGTCGGCCACAGCGCTGATACGTCATTGAGTTCGCTCCTCCCGACTCTGCCGACGTTCCAGGCTCGCGTCGTGAGCGAGAGAGAAGGCATCCTGAACGTCTCCGCGCACGATCCCGAGACGGAAGGCTAGACCACAGCCGGCGCGGTAGTCGTGCCCCAGGGAGAACCCGTTACGTGCCTCGGCCAGCAGTTGCAATCGCCCTACCGCCCGCTGAGCTAGCCGCTGTGAGCGCGCAGTTGGCGGAGGCCGGCTACGAGCCGATCGAGGTCAAGACGGCGGACATTCTTGAGGAACTTCTCAACGAGCGCAGCGATATTGGCGTCGCCATCCTCGATGGCGAGTACGATTTCGACCGCACGCTGGAGATGTATGCGCTGCTTCACGAGAATGAACGCAACATCCCGGCCTTGATGGTCGTGGCCGCTCGCGCTCTCGATCGGATGAGCCTGGCCGGACGGGCGCGCGCCAACGACGAGTACTTCACTCGCCCGTACTCGGCAGAATCACTCCGCTGGCGAGTAGAAGCCATGCTCATCCGGGCCGAGGTTCCAACCAACGGTTCCAATGGCGGGGTCATCGAATCCCAGGGCGGACTGCTTGACACCAGCCCCTCGGATGAGCCCGTCGCGGACACCCGCCGCGGCCAGATCGTGATCGTCTTCAACCCTAAGGGCGGCGTTGGCAAGACCACCATTGCCGTCAACGTGGCATCCTTGCTCCAGATCCGCAAAGGCCAGCGCGTCCTGCTTGTCGACTGCGACACCGTGACGGGCCACGTCGCCTCGTCACTGGGACTGGAGAACACCCGGACCGTCGCGGACGCCTGGACCGATGAGATGGACACGGGCGTGGCCGAGTCTTTCGCCGAGATCGCCGCGACACACCAGAGCGGCCTGTCGGTCCTCGTAATGGCAGAGTCCCCTCTCCACACAGAGATTCTGGATCCCAAGCGCGTCGCAGAGGCCATTACGAGTGCCTGCCGCGTCTACGACTGGGTCATCGTCGACATGCACCCAGACTACGGGCCGCTCAATCAGGTCATCTTCGAGCGGGCCGACAAGATCATCGTTCCTGTTACGCCCGACGTTCCGGCCATCCGCGCAGCGGTCCAGTTCCGCGAGGTGGCTGTCGAACTAGAGATCCGCGAGCGCCTGGCAATGGTCGTAAACCGGGCCAACAGCGGCGTCTCCGTCTCGGATATGGAGCGAACCGTGGGCATGCCGGCCCTGGCCGAGGTTCGATCGGCGGGCATGCTCTTCGTTCGAGCGGCCAACGAGGGTCGCTCGGCGGTGGAGCGCTTCCCCAAGGAGAAGGTCATCGACGACATCGAGACCCTGTGCGACCGAATGATGGCCACACAGGAGTCCGGCGCGGCCAAGTCCGGCCAGGGTTTCCTCGGGATATTCAGCGGCGGACGGAACACCAACCCGTCGATGCGCGCCTCTTAGAGCCTTGCTTTTGGCGCGGCTGCGGGCGGGGCTGGCATCGGCGGCACGGTTGCCTGCGCCAGAACCACTCGCTGCGGTTGCGGGATCTCGATACCGGCCTCGGTGAAGCCCACCAGGAGCCGCTTTCGCAACTCTCCGCCGACTGCCCACTGCTCCGAGGCGCGGACTGTACCGAAGATCTTAAGGGTCACTCCAAGCTCACCCAACGCCGAAACCCTATCGACGTGAGGCGCCTCGAGGATTCGTGGACCCCACACGGGATCGCCCGCCAGATCACGGCCGATGCCGTCCACCACTTCGGTAGCCTTCTCGATGTTCGTGCTGTAGACGACCTGGACATCCTGGTTGATCCGAGCGAAGACGCGGGTCAGGTTCGAGGCGACGGTGACTTCGCCATTGGGAACCGTGTGTACCGTTCCGTCCTGATCGCGTAGTGTCGTGCGACGAAGCGTGAAGTCCTCGACCACCCCGGAGACACCGGCGATCCGGACCACATCCCCCTTCGCATACTGGTTCTCCACCAGGATCAGCGCGCCGTTCAGGTAGTCGCGAACGAGGTGCTGCGTGCCGAGGCCCACCGCGATACCGGCGACGCCGAGCCCCGCGACGGCGGGGCCGATGTCCAGTCGGAAGGCCGTCTCGAGGATCATCAGGCCGGCGATGACGACTACGAAAAAGCGAATGACGTTGACGCCCAAGGACTCGATCGTGTCCTGGCGCTTCTTAAGTTCCGGGGCGCTGAGCTCCAAGGCCGTGCCCTCGAGGTTCTCGCGGTTGAGCAACGCCCGCGCCATCCCACCGACGAAGACGTGGGCGAGGCGTATGACGATCGCGGCCACGACCAGGATCGCAACGATGGCGCCAATCGTTCCGGCGACGGCGACGGCGCCGGCGTCGAACGTCCAATCGGCGCCGTTGGGCAGGTGCAGGGTGAGGTCGGCGGAGAAGAGGGACGAGTTGGGCATGTCCTATAGCCTACCGTGCCCAGCCCGAGCCCGGGCAGGCCACGAGAAAAGGAGGCGGCCCCTCGGGAGGGGGACCGAGGGGCCGCGAAGGTCACTGATTTAATTGTCGCCCGTCCCGCGGGCCGCAGTTCTACAGGGAGGCGACCACGCCGCCAATGCGGTCGGTGATGACGGCTGCGGCCTCACGAGCACGATCCACAAGTTCAGGGACGCGGCTCGGAGTGATCCTGTTGCCGGAGGCGCGAACCTCAAGCGTGGCGACTACGGATGCACGCTGATCGAAGACGGGCACTGCGATGGCGTTCACTGAGGGCTCGTGCTCGCCGAAGGCGGTGGCGAAGCCACGCCTGCGGACGCGAGCCAGCTCTTCGAGAAGAAGGTCGACCCGAACGATGGTGTGAGAGGTGTAGGGCGTGAAGCCGATCTTCGAGAGCCGGATGACTTCCCGCTCAGGCTGGCTGGCCAGGAGGACCTTGCCCGGTGCCGTGGCATGGAGCGGCGCGTTTCGGCCTGTCCTATCGCGACCCATCCCCGAAGCGTCCGAGTAGGCGATCGTGAGAACGCTATCTCCTTCGAGTATCTCCAGCGTGGTGGTCTCACGAACGGACCGAGCCAGAGTCTCAAGCTCGGACATGCCGATGGCACGAAGATCGAGCGACTTCTCGGCATGGCCGCCCAGTCGGACGACAGCCAGACCAAGTCTGTATTTGCCAGAATCATCGTCCTGCTCAACCAGCCCACGCTTCTGGAGCGTAGCCAGCAAGCGCGACGCGGTCGACTTGTGGAGGCCGAGTCGGCGCGCGAGCTCGGTTACTCCTGCTTCTCCCTGCGTCTCTCCGAGAGCGATCAGGAGCGACGCAGCGCGGTCAACTGACCGTACCGCATTCCCGTCGAGCATCTTAGTTTCTCCTAGCGGGCAGTCTTTCCGCGACGCAGGGACCGTGAACCAGTTCCCTGCAACTTCGGTGTTCTTGCCGTTCCGCGCCCGAGCCGGAACGACCCTATCCCATCTGTTGCGGCAGTTGAACCGCTCGACGCTGCTTGACTCGTTAGTCCTGCCCGCCCGAGTAGTTGTTCCGTCTAAAACGGCTCATCTGTCCCGTGCGTTGCAACGTCGAGCGAATGTTTACATAGTTACTCGGGATTAGTCAAGCCCCTACGCCTACCCTAACGGTGTCAACTTGGTGACACCGAAAATTGAACTCCTGAGTATGCCGAACGGGCCTGCAGACCCGGTCAGAAGGCTTCAATCTCCTCTCAGTTCACACACCGCTTTGCTGGAGAGCGCACGCTCTCCAGCACGCGTACCATCGCCTTTTCGATCCCCAGTTCACCTGGAGAGCCCTTTGTCCAGCCTGTCCACTCAGCCAGTCGACCCTACCCGGAACTCCGGCGCGGCCACCGCATCGGGCATCGGTGCCAATCTGGTGCGAATCCGAGCCCAATTCCCCGCCCTGACGCGGAGGCATGGCGACCTGCCGTACAGCTATCTGGATGGACCGGGCGGAACGCAGGTTCCCCGGCAGGCCATTGACGCAATGGCTGCGTACCTCGAGCGCTCCAACGCAAATCACGAGGGCGCCTTTGCCACAAGCGAGGAAAGCGACGCCATCCTGGCCGAAGCGCATACCGCCGCGGCCGACTTTCTGGGCGCCCGCAGTGCGGACGAGGTCGTCTTTGGCCAGAACATGACAACCCTGACCTTCTCCGTCAGCCGGGCCATCGGTCGGACGCTGCGGGCTGGTGACGAGGTAGTCGTAACGCGGCTGGACCACGACGCCAACGTGGCTCCCTGGCTGGCGCTTGAGGAAGAGCGCGGCATCGTCGTTCGCTGGGTTGGACTTCACGAAGACGACTGCACTCTTGACGTGGATGGCTTAGAGCGTGTCCTCGGGCCGCGGACGCGACTCGTAGCCGTGGGTCTGGCCTCCAACGCCGTTGGGACAATCAATCCCGTCCGTCGCATCGTCGAGATGGCCCACAGCGTTGGCGCGTGGACGTACGTGGACGCGGTCCACGCCGCGCCGCACGTGGCAATCGACTGCGCCGCGCTGGACACAGACTTTCTGGCGTGCTCGCCGTACAAGTTCTTTGGGCCACACCTTGGCTTGCTCTACGGCAAGCGTGATCGGCTCGAGCAGCTGGCCTCCTACAAAGTCCGGCCGGCGCCCAGCGTGTCACCGGGCAAATGGGAGACCGGCACGCTGCCCGGCGAATCGATCGCCGGTCTGCTGGGTGCGTTCTCGTATCTGGAATGGCTTGGGAGAGAATTTGGGAGCGGCGACCCGGTGGGCGGTACGCGACGGGAGAGGCTGTCGACGGCGATGAGCGCCATCCGCGCAACGGAGCGCGAGCTTGCCCTCCGGGCGCTGCAGGCCCTTAGCTCGGTCCCGGGACTCAAGCTGCGCGGTATCGTGGATCCGGCCCGTATCGAGGAGCGCGTGCCCACCTTCGCATTCACTCTCGCCGGCTCGACTCCTCGCCAGGTCGCGCTGGAGTTGGGCAAACGCGGAATCGCGGCCTGGGATGGCGACTACTATGCCTACGAACTGATTCGAGCCCTGGGGCTCGGGGAGTCGGGCGGAATGGTTCGAGTCGGTTTCGTGCACTACAACGAGCCAGACGAGATCGAACGCCTTGTCCAGGCCCTCTCGGAGATATCCGAGACTGCCGCTCCGCAGTCACCTCAGTCGCCGAATCCGTCGTGAGGGAGGGATCATGACCGTCAACCCAGCCGCAACTGCGGCACTTTTCGAGGCAATTCGCACAGGCAACGACGTCGCCGTTGACGCGGCAGTGGCCGTCGACGAAGAACTCCTGCGCACCCACGATGAGGCCGGGCTCTCGCCGGTGGTCGCGGCAGCCTCCGCCGGGCACATTCGGCTCGCGGAGCGGCTCGCGGCCAGGTTGATCAAGTCGGCTGATGGCATTGGGTTTTTCGACGCGGCTGCGACCGGCAACGTCCCGGCTGTGCGCCGCCTGCTCTCGGCCGACCTGGACGCCGCGGATAACCGCGGTCCCGACGGCTGCACGGCGCTGCACCTGGCGGCTCGCTTCGGGCAGCTGGAAGTGGCGCGGCTCCTCCTCGGCCGCGGCGCGGATCCTAATGCCATCTCTCTCAACGACGAACGCGTCACGCCCCTCTACGTCGCCGTGGTGGCCGAACAGCGCGACACGGCCACGCTCTTGCTGGCTCTCGGGGCATCGCCAAACTCGGTCCAGCTGGGCGGCTGGACAGCGCTTCACGCAGCCGCTCGCAACGGCGACCAGGCGATCGTCGACATGCTGCAGTTACGCGGCGCCGACCCAACCCG
>JAYUDR010000181.1:0-4460 GCA_043739665.1 Chloroflexota bacterium | reverse complement strand
GTTGATCCCCAACACAACGGTGTTGATGCAAGGAGCCGCCTTGTCGAGGTGGCCGAGTGCGTCGATGTGGGCCGGGTTGGGGCAGTGGATTGACGGCAAGAGGTCGACGCCAAAGACCCTGAGCATGGCGCTCGGGTCAAAGCTCGTCAGGCCGTCGCGGATGACCCAGTACATCGGGAATAGCAGGCCCATCTGTAGCAGCGATGGCAGGCAACCCGCCGTAGGGCTGACGCCCCGCTCCTTGTAGAAGGCCTGAGTTGCCGCTTGAATGGCCGCGCGATCACCTTTATGGCGCCTTGTCAGCTCCTTGGTCATCTCCTTGATCTCAGGCTGGAGCCGATACATTCTTTGCTGCGAAACTATCTGGCGAGCCGACAGCTTGACCGTGAGCATTCTGATCAGCAGTGTCATGAGCATGATCGCCACGACAATGTTGCCGGTTAGGGCGTAAAGCCCGGCCAGCAGCAAGAAGAGCCCCTGGAATATCGGCGTAAAGAGAAAGCCAAACAAGGCCGCGGGGTCCGACGGGCTTGCTGGAGTGAGGGGCTTAGGCTCGGGCGTAGCGCTGGCCGACGGTGAAACGGCCGGCGAGGACGCCACGCCCACGGACGCCGACGCCACGGCGCCGGCCGGACTTGTGGCGGTGGACTGGGCAGCCGGGGTCGTCCCGCAAGCCACCACCGCAAAGGTGACCAGGGCGAGGAACAGGCCGATAGCGGCCCAGCGGAGGCGGGCCTTGGATGTGGTGGGGTGGTTGTGTCCGAGTGTGTTCATGTCAGCGGACAGGATCGTAGCCACCGCGACTCCATGGGTGACAACGAGCGATTCGACGCATTCCCATCCAACTCCCTCGAAGCAGACCGTACTTGGCGATTGCCTGCTCAGCGTAGACCGAGCAAGTGGGCTCAAACCGACAGACCGACGGTCGCCACGCAAACAGACGGCGATAGAGCCTGATGAGCCCGATGCCGACCGATTTCACGTGACGGTCCGACCTCCGAGAACGCCTCCTCGGCGGAGAAGGTTATGCAGCGCGCCCGCCAGCGTCTGGAAGTCCGCGCCTATGACAGGCGATCGGGCAATGATTAGGACGTCCCAGCCTGGCTGGAGCGAGGGCACCATCACCCTGAGCGCTTGACGAAGTCTCCTGCGCACCCTGTTCCGAACCACCGCTCCGCCGAGCTTGCGTCCGGTCGACAGGCCGAAGCGTGTCTCCTCGAGACCAGTCCTTCGGATTCGAACCACAAGCAGGGGATGAGACCTGACGGTTCCCTCTCCCTGCAGCGCCGCGAAGTCCTCAGGCTTGGAAAGCATCACCAGCCGCGGCGAGTTGTGGCCGCGGTCCGACGTCAGACCGTGAGCTTCTTCCGACCGCGAAGGCGACGTGCGGCTAGCACTCGGCGCCCACCGCTGGTGTGCATCCGGGCGCGGAAGCCGTGCTCCTTGCTGCGATGTCGCTTCTTGGGCTGAAAGGTCTGCTTCATGGGATGGTGTGTTTCTCTCCATTTGGCCTCGGGGCCAAGATACCCCGATAAGCGCACGAACGCGCCGGGCGCACGAAAGCGCTGAGGCGCGTCTGCTGGCGGATTATAGGTACGAGTCGGGCGGGGTGTCAAACGGCTGGTGCCCGCGGAGCGTCATCCGAAATGCCGGCGCCTCTCCGCCAAGCGATACTCCCGGGGAGTATCCGATTCGCCACCGTCCGAAACCTTGCCCAGGCCGCCGGGCCGGTGCTATTCTTCGGCGGCCCCCGGCGCCAGACAACAATGGGCAACGGCCCAGAGGGACCGCGGGGGCAGTCGGACTGCTCCTGGAGGAGAGTCCTGGCGGTTTGGAGCTTACGGCACCGTAAGGCACACGAGGATCCGGCGCCGGTCACGTTTTTCGCTAGCCATTCCAAGTTCCTTACAGGACCAAGCCTGCCCAATGGACGCAAAACAAGTTTGGCGCGCGGCACTGGGAGAACTTCAGGTCTCCCTGTCTCCCGCCAATTTCGAAACATGGCTGCGTGACACCGTGCTCGTCGACGTCGACGACAGTCGGTTCCGGATCGCCGTACCCAACGGTTTCGCCAAGGATTGGCTCGAGACCCGCTACCGCTCGCTCATCTCCCAGACGCTGGCCCGAATCGTCGGCTACAGCGTCCAGGTGGAGTTCCTTGTGCGGCCGGCTGGCGAATCGAATGGGGCAAGCGGCGCGGCAGTGGGGGCGAGCCCCGCACCGATGACGCACCCGGTCCGTGTCGAGCCGACCCGAGTTGGAGCCCCTGAAGGCGCATCCTCCAACATCAACTCTCGCTACACCTTCGCCAACTTCATCGTGGGGTCGGCGAATCGGTTGGCCCACGCGGCCAGCCTCTCGGTCGCGGAACGCCCGGGCCACGCGTATAACCCGCTTTTCCTGTACGGCGGGGTGGGCCTCGGCAAGACGCATCTCATGCACGCCATCGGCAACGCGGTCATCGCCCGCTTTCCGCGTAAGCGCGTTGTCTATGCGACCAGCGAGAAGTTCACAAACGAATTCATTACCAGCATCCAGCAAGGCAAGATCGACGACTTCCGGGGTCGCTACCGGCGGATCGACCTGCTCCTCATCGACGACATCCAGTTCATCGCCGACAAAGAGCGGACGCAGGAAGAGTTCTTCCACACCTTTAATGCGATCCATGAGGACGGCAAGCAGATCGTGCTCTCGTCCGATAGACCGCCCAAGGCGATCCTGACCCTCGAGGAGCGGCTACGGAGTCGGTTTGAGTGGGGCCTGATCGCTGACCTGACCGCGCCGGACCTGGAGACGCGCATCGCCATCCTTCGGGCCAAGGCGGAAGAGCAGGCCGTGCCGGTCAGCTCGGACGTGCTCGAATTTATTGCCCGCAAGGTCGTCAGCAACATCCGCGAGCTCGAGGGCGCCCTCAATCGGATCGTGGCCTACGCGAGCATGGGCGCCGTGCCGATCACGATCGAGCTGGCCCAAGCGGTCCTTTCGAACGTCCTTTATAACCCCAAGAAGCGCCAGGTCACGCCGGAGCGGATTACCCGTGCGGTCTCGGACTACTACGGCGTCCACATCGACGCCCTGAAGGGCCAGAAACGAGATAAGGCGATCGTGGTGCCGCGTCAGATCGCGATGTTCCTGATGCGCGAAGAGACGGACGTCTCGCTGCTGCGCATCGGCGCCGAGTTGGGCGGCCGAGACCACTCCACGGTCCTCCACGCCTGCGACAAGATCAATCGCGAGATGGGGATCAACGATGAGTTGCGGCGGGAGCTGGCCGCGGTCCGAGAACTGATCTACGCGGACTGAGAACTTCAGCGCCGGGCAGGGCATTCCTTTTGTTGGCGGTTGTGCTCCTCCCTCATGGATGTCTAGGTCCATTCGCTCCCGTGTCCGCCGCCGCTTCGGCCGTGACCGTTGCGGGCGTTGAGCATGCGGCCGATCTCGAGCGATCGCCGCGGTGGGTCGCGGGTTTCGGGTGCCAGCGCATTCCAGCATTCGCAGCGGGGCCGCTGGTTATCATTTGGGTTTGATTGGCCGCCCATTCGCCGTTGATTGAGAGGCCGTACGTGGATAAGGCCCCCATTTCTGTGGATAACCTGCCGGCGCTGTGGACAAAGCAGACGCCGGCCTTGTGGTCACCGTGGACGGAATCAACCCTGGTCTGGCTATCCTGGGCTCCAGCAGTATTTTCTTCCACACTGGCGACAGTCCGCGTCCGCAATTCGTAGCAGTTCATCCACCATCCAGACCGTTTCGTCCACGTCCGAATCACGAGTGGTCTTGCGGCAAATCCACAGTCTCCACACCATTACTACGGTGATGACGAGATGAGAAGATAGATAGACAATCCACCTGGAGTAGGATCGTTGTCCGTCACCCGATTTCCTTGATTACTGCCCGCCTTGCTCGACTCAGGGGAGAGAACCCAACGTGAAGCTCTCAGTCATGCAGGAGAACCTGGCTCGTGGTCTCCAGGTCGTCAGTCGAGCCGTCTCGGCCAGAAGCACGCTGCCAGTCCTGAACAACGTCCTTCTCCGGATAGAGGATGGCGGCCTCAAATTGACCGCCACTAATCTTGAGATCGGGATGACCTACTGGGTGCCGGGCAAGATCGACACGGACGGTGCTATGACCGTCCCAGCTCGACTTTTGGCCGATATCGTGGCCGGGCTGCCCGCAAACGAGAGGGTCGATCTTGAGCTCCAGGCCAAGGAGACTCTGCACATCAAGGCCGGCCGCTTCGAGACCCACATTAAAGGCATCGATGCCGAGGAGTTTCCGGCCATCCCCATCGGTGGGGAGCGTCCGACGACCCGCATTCCCCAGAACGTTCTGCGTGAAGCCTTGGGCGACGTCACTTTCGCTGCGGCATCGGATGAGGCAAGGCCGATCCTGACGGGCGTACTGGCGAAGTTCGAGGGCGACAAGCTGACCCTGGCGGCTGCCGACAACTACCGAATCGC
>JAYUDR010000180.1:0-1585 GCA_043739665.1 Chloroflexota bacterium | reverse complement strand
CGAGTGGATCGGGGCCGGGGCAAAACCGTTCGGTGTCCACACCGAAATGGATGTAGCGGGTTCGCTCGGGCCTCGCGCCGGCCGCCACCGCGGCCTGCACCAGGTGCTCGGAATTGCCGGTCACGAGGTCTGCACCGCGTAGCGCAACGCGGCTATGCAGCCGGGCCCGCCAGGTCTCGCGGGCGGTGATCAGAATGTCCGAGCCCCAGACGCTGACGACGTACGGGTGGAATCCGGAGATCCAGGCGAGCCAGCCGTTGCCGGTCAGGTAGTGGGCGTGGAGCACGTCAGGATTGATGCTCTTGAGAACTCGGCGGAATGATCGTGCCGCCATGAGAGCACCGGCGAGGCGACCCCGCTCCCGCGAATACGGCAAATACCGTTCGATGACGATGCCGGCCGGCAGGCCCGAGTTGACGACCAGATCACGCGCCACGATCAGCGTGATCTTGTGCCCGCGGCCCGCGAAGTAGCCCGTCCAGCGCCTGGTGTGGACGCTGTTCGGATCGCCCAGGAACGCAATCGACAGGGCGCCGTCGCCACTGGCGGCAGGTGTGGACGGCGCCGCCGCCGCCGCCTCCGCCGCGGCCTCGCCGAGCGTCCCGAGCACGGTCAGGGCGCGCGCATCCCACGTCGACTCGGGCGCGCAAGCAAATCGGCGCGCGTTCTTGGCCAGCCGCCCCGCCAGATCGGCGTCCTCGAGGATCGGCAGTATCCCCCCCGCCAGACCGGCGGCCGTGTCCGGAGTCACCGTCCCCGCGCCGCTGGCTTCTACGATCGCCCGCGTCGGGCTCGTATCGGTGGCCACGATCGGCTTGCCGAAGCCCAATAGATCGAGCAGCCGCACCGCCACCGCCAGGTTGGTGTAGCGGTTGATCGGCAGCGGCAGAACGCACACTCGGCCGGGCCTCAGCAACTCCGGCAGCGAGGCCCGTCCCGCGACCGCCACTTCGACCCACTCGGGCAATCCAGCAGCCATACGACCGTCAATCGATCGAGCCACGACGATCAACCGCGCGCCCGGTCTTCGTTCACGGACCAGGGCCATCGCGGCAACGAGCGTGTCCAGGCCGGAGCCCGGCCCAACCTGAGCGATGGCAGCCACCACATCGGGCTCGCCAATCCCGAGATCGGGCAAGTTTGGGTCAGTCCCCGGCGGAAGCAAGATGGCATTTGCGATGCCCAGAGCTTGAGCGAGTCCCTCGGTGGGCACGAATTGGACCGACGCTACTCGCTTCAACAGGGGCGTCGTGCCCCGCCACAGGAGATCGGTCAGGACCTGACGGCGGTGTGTTCTGGGATGTATATCTCGGAAGAGCTGATATGCGTCCCGGAAATACACCCCTACCGGGCGCCCTAACAGTCGCATCAGCGCCAGGAAGGCCAGATCCGTTGGCATGGCGTTGGCCGTGGGTGACTCGACGTAGACGGCACCCACGCGCCGCGGCCCGCCCGAGGCCAGCCAGCGTACGGATGCCGTGAATCGGCCGACGCGGCCACCTGTTATCCGTTCGGTGTGGACGCGGCCACCGAGCGCCTCGGCCATCATCTCGATCCGGACCTTGGGAGCACTGTCCAGACCGGC
>JAYUDR010000179.1:0-1587 GCA_043739665.1 Chloroflexota bacterium | reverse complement strand
CGCGCTCGAGCAGCGCCCGGGAGCCGCGGGTGTGGCAGGCGGTGCCGCGGCAGATGGCGATGGTGTGCGTGCCTTGCGGATCGAGATTGAAGAGCGCGTAGAACGTCGCGACGCCGTAGACCTGCGACTGCGGGACACCGGTGCGCGCAGCCACGTACTCGAGCGTTTCCATCGGGAGGTACTTGTCGCGGTTGCGGTCCTGCAGCTTCTCCAGGATGCCGAGCAGCGCGCCTGGGCGGCCAGCATGATCGCCGATGATCCGGTCGATCAAGTCCTGGTCTTCCTGATGCGGCAGCGCCGTCACGACTCCGATGGTCATCGAATCCTCCAGACGGAGGCCTTGCGCCTCAGGCCCGTGCAGGTGACGTGAGTCCGACGCATGGCGATGGGCGCGAGCGTAGGCTTCGCTGAGTCTGCGCAGTAGAGCCATCCGGACCACGCTGGACCGGCCTGTAATCCGCACGGGGGAGCCGGCCGGCAGGTGCGCACGCCTCCAGCAACGGCCCAGATCGTCCGCGAGCGCAGAGGTGTCGTCTCGCGCCGACCACGATCGCCCGAAATCGCAACTCCAGCCCCGAGTGATTGTCTACTGAACGGGTAGGGACTATTCTCCGCGGCAGTCGACGGCCACCGCCACCAGCGTTTGCGTAACGATCGGGTTCCGGCGGGGTTAGAGCATGATGCAAGCGTTCGGAGTCATGGAAACGCTGACCCCGACTCGCCAGCGTCCCGGCCCGGCAGACAACGGAGGATCAACAGGACCATGAACCTGACGAATCGATCGGTGGCGCCCACAACTCCCGGCGAGGAGGTGGCCGCGCCCGCCCTGGAGCCGGCTCGGGCCGAGTCCGTGGCCACAGCCGTCGAGGTCCCCACCGCCACGGCAGTCGCCAAACCGCGTGTCAGCCGCCGCCTCACCCGACCCGCCGACGATTGCGTTCGCGACGGCCTGCTGAAGGGCAAGAAGGCGCTCGTGTTCGGCGTCGCAAATGACCATTCGATCGCCTGGGGAATCGCTAAGGCGCTCTACGACCAGGGGGCCGAAGTCGGCTTCAGTTCGATGGCGTCGCTCATCAAGCGCCGCGTCCGCCCGCTTGCCGCATCGATCGGCTCAACCTTCGTGGAAGGCTGCGACGTTCGCGACGATGACGAAATCAAGAAGGTCTTTCAGCGCTGGCACGCCAAAGAGGGCAGCCTCGACATCCTGGTCCACGCCGTCGCCTATGCCGAGAAGGAAGACCTGGCCGGCAACTTCTCCGCGACCAGCCGCGACGGCTTCCACACCGCCTTCGATATCAGCGTCTACTCGCTCATCGCCATGGCGCGTGAGGCCCGGCCGTACATGCCGCCCGGCTCCTCGATCATGACGATGACCTACTACGGCGCCGAGAAGGTCGTGCCCCACTACAACGTTATGGGCGTGGCCAAGGCCGCTCTCGAGGCTTCGACGCGCTATCTGGCCGCCGACCTGGGACCGTCTGGCATCCGCGTCAATGCGATCAGCGCCGGCCCGATCCGGACGCTTTCCGCCCACGGCATCGCCGGCTTCAAGCTGATGTACGGCGGCTTCAAGGACGTCACGCCGCT
>JAYUDR010000178.1:0-1591 GCA_043739665.1 Chloroflexota bacterium | reverse complement strand
CCAGGGCGAGGGCCGCGAGTTCGGTCGCCCCATGGGCATCCAGGAGCAGGGCGGTGCCGACGCCGATCAGGATGATGCCGATGTTCTCGATGCTGTGGAACGCCAGGAGGCGCTTGATGTCGTGCTGCATCAGGGCGTAGAGCACGCCCATGACGGCGGATGTGGCTCCCACCGCCAGGATGAGGAGGCCCAGCCCGTCGGGCGCGCCGCCGACGACATCGATGACGATCCGAATAAGCCCGTAAATGCCGGTCTTGATCATGACGCCGGACATCACGGCCGAGACGTGGGACGGTGCAACCGGATGGGCTCGCGGCAGCCAGATGTGGAATGGCATGGCCCCCGCCTTCGTGGCGAAACCTACGAAGACCAGGACGAGGGCGATATTGCGGGTCGCCTCAGACAGGCCGGGAGCTGCCGCGTGCCAGGCCGCGAAGTCGAGCTGGCCGCCGGCCGAGCCGGCCAGAATCGCGAACCCAACCAGGATTGCCGCGGTGGCCACGTGAGTCAGGGCCAGATATACGTTTCCGGCCGCGACAACCGCGCGAGTCGGCCGCAGTCCCACTACTAGGAAGGCGGAAAGCAGGGCCATCGATTCCCAGGCCAGCAGGAAAGAGAAGGCGTTGCTGGCGCCCAGGACGAACAGCATGCTGGCGAGGAAGAGCGGGTATGCAGCCCCTTCCGCCGCGCTTCGGGGGCGGGCGCCCACAACGGACAGAGAGGCGGCTGCGGCCGATGCCCCAAACGCCAGCAGGAAGGCGCCGCTCAGGCCGTCATATCGCACCGCAAATGGAACGAAACCAAGGACGTATCCCCCACTCGCCGAGAGGGACGTGCCGGTCATCAGCAGCGCTCCACCAAGCGCCAGCGCCGCAATCGAACCCGCGGTCGACAGCACGGGCGAGGCAAAGTTCAACCTCGGGAGGCAGGCCGCGGCGCTCGCGGCGGCCAGCAACAGCACGGCCGCAACCCAAAAGACGGGCAGCAGACCTGCGCCTAAGGCTGTGTCTGGCGCGACAATCACGTTGCGGTTTCACCTCGAGGCGGCGGTCCAGCGCCGGACTGACCGGTGAGCTGACAAAGCCAGCGAATTTCCAACTCTCGGAGATTACAAGAATAGGCCCGGGCGGAAGATATCCTTCGCTACCGCCCGATCGCGACCATCCAGCTAGAAGAGTCATCGAATTCCAGGCCGTCCCAGCCGGGGTGAAATTCGACCGTCGGGAAGCCCGCGCCGGCCAGGAGCGCCTCGACCTCGCCCGTTTCGTAGGCTCGTTCCGTGACGCCGAAGGTGGTCAGCGCGCCGGTCTCGATGTCCAGCACGATGTCCCGCTCCACCGTCGCCTGGGCCCCTTCGTCCCAGATGCGCTCAGTGAGGACGAGCTTTTCGTCCCGCCCAAACAGGCCTCTGGTGCCGGTCCACCAGCGTATCGCCGGCCGTCGGTCAACCACGGCCGCGTCGCGCACCTCCAGCACGATCGGCGCGCCTGGGCGCAGTGAGCGCCGCATTCGAGTCAGAATCTGGCGCTGATCCTCCGGGACGGGCACGCCCGGCTGACCGTATAGAAAGATGGCGGCATCGAACTCGGCC
>JAYUDR010000177.1:0-11082 GCA_043739665.1 Chloroflexota bacterium | reverse complement strand
GCATTCCAGCTATTGCTGATGACCTGATTGCCAGACCAGGTCCAGGTGACCTTCCAGGTCTTGGTGGCCACTGTTCCGGGGTTGCTGACCGTCACCGTGGCGGTGAAGCCATTGCCCCACTGATTGTCGACGTGGAGACTGGCCGCACAGCGGGCCGTGCCCGAAGGCGTGCCGGTCGGCGCGGGAGTTGGGGTTGGGGCGCCCGTCGGCGTCGGAGCAGGTGTTCGCGTCGGCGTCGGCACGGGTGTCGGGGTGGGCGTCGGGCCAACCGTCGGGGTCGCGCTCGGGCGAACTGTTGGGGTCGCGCTCGGGCCAACCGTCGGCGTGGGGCCGATGGTCGGGGTCGGCGTCGGGCTGACGCCACCGATCGCCGGGTAGGCGTTGGTGACGAGCTGGACGAACTGAGACGGGAACCATCCGCCCGACAGCGGGGCGTTCGGGAGGGCGCCGGTCAGGGCACCATTCCAGCCCGCGCCAGGAGGCGCATAGGTCGGGTCGCACATGCGGTCGAAGCCCTTGCCCTGGTTGTTCGGGATCGCCGTACTCGAGCCATCTGCCTCACCGGGCGGCTTGGCCCAGATGTAGGCGAATAGATGCGAGTTCGGGTAGCCACCGGGCGTGGCCTGCGGGAAGTTACCGAGGCCAGCTCCGGATGGGTTACACCAGGCGCCGCGATGCGGTCGGCGGTCAACCTTGGTTGCGGTAACCCACGGGTCGACCGAGGTGAGGGTGCTCGCGGCAGTCGGCCGGTTGGGGCCGCCCCAGCCATTGCGGGACGTATCGACAATCATGCCGATACTCGAGGGGAAGCCGGCGGAGACGAGCTTGCCGTACATATCGGCCGTGAACGACTGCTCGTCCACGTCCGGGTTGTACTGGTAGAAGGTGCCGGAGATGACCTGGGTGCCATTCACGGTCGTGGAACCGGTGATGAACGGCTCTTGGAGCGGGGTGGTGTTGGCCGTGTCGGTGATGAAACCGTCGATGCTCGCGACGCCGGCCGTCGTGGCCCGCGCAACCTTGGCGAACTCATTGGCAGCGGGTCCTGAGTTGGACGACCAACCGAGCCAACCGGAGTGCGCCGCGTCGACGAAGTTATAGACGTTGGCGATTGCGTGGAGCTTGTTTAGCGCGTACGCGATGCCCGTTTCATAGAAAGGGCCCGCCGTCTGGCAGGCCGAAACGCTGGCGTTGGTGACGATGTTCGGTAGCGAGTCGGGCTCGATAACGGCCGCGATTCTGAGGCCCGAGTACTTGGCCTGGCTCACTATCGCGACGATCGGATCGATGTACTGCGTCTCGTACGTCGTGAGACCGGCCGCCGTTGCCGGCAGCTCACCGTTCGACGCGAGAGCGTTGCAGTCGCGACCCGGAAGGTCGTACACGATGAAGTTGAAGACCAGGGGTGTCGAGCCCTGCTTCTGAGCCAGGGCGGCATCCAGGTGAGCTGCCAGACCCATGCCACCGGCGGGACCGGCGATGGCGCTGATGGAGTCCATCCAGACAGCAGTCGGCTGGTTCTTGACGATCCGCATCTGGGCGGCCAGCGCCGGGTTGGCCGACTGGGCCACAGCCTCAGCCTCAACCTCTGCCTTCCACAGCGGATTCACGTACTGCGTAGCGCCCACGTATGGGTTGACCTGGTGCGACTCGGCGAGAGCCGGTGCGGGGGCCGCAATTGCGGCGAATGCCGACGCTCCTATGAGCGCCGTAGCAGCCACCACGCGGAACCTACCTAGATGCGCTTGCACGATATCCGTCCTCCTTAAGCAGGTCGGCGACTCGTCGGGAGCAAGCCGCCGTAGACTGTCCTCCGAGGCAGTCCAACCACATAATCCTAGGACGGTCATTGGTAACATTACCTAGGTAACCTTACCTATACTACATGTCAACCGGCATTTGTCTCTCAAGTGGCGGGCCGCTACCATCTCGCGGCCACGGGAACACCTCGAAGGCGGCCTCAGGATCGCGGATGGATCGTCACGCCCTGCGCAATCACGCACGTACCGGTAAGGCTGAGGAGCGGTGGAGCACGCGTCCAGGCCCCGACCCCGACCCCGACCCCGACCCCGACCCCGACCCCGACCCCGACCCCGGGCGGATGGTGCCTATCCAGCGCTTCTACGGTCTGCGTGCGGCCGGGAGGGCCAGGGCCGCCGAGACAAACAGAAACCCGGTCTTTCGACCGGGCTTCACGTTCAGAGCTTGGTTGCGGGGGACGGATTCGAACCGCCGACCTTCGGGTTATGAGCCCGACGAGCTGCCGCTGCTCCACCCCGCTCGCGAAGTGTAGGGACGGACCCTCGCCGCGTCAAACGCGGACGGTGCCTGGAAGCGCCGATTGGGCCGGATCGGCGGCCGTTGCCATAGCCGCCCGACAGGCCAATGCGCCACGCCACGCCGCCAGCGCGACGGGCCACCAAACGTCAAGCGCGTCATCAGAGCCGTACCACGGCACGGCTCCGCCCGGGCCGTGGATAGAGTGATCCAGCAGGACGTGGCAGGCGCCGGCAAGCTGTGTCGCCGCGACCGGCACGAGGCCGTCGCCCTCCGTACCCGGCACGGCCGCGCGCCCGATGACAGACCGATAGAGCAGGCCGGCAACGCGTTCTCGGCCGTGGCCGATTGGGTCGCCGCGGATCGCCCGCGAGGCGACCGAAACGTAGCCGATCGACGGCGCGAAGAACGCGCCCGGCACAACCTCGTCGGCGGCAGCGCCCGCCACTTCGTTCATACGGCGGCCGATCCCCTCCCCGGCCGCGAGACGGTGGGGCGTGCCCAGGCTCACGATCGCCCCGATCAGCGGCGACGCCCCGAAGCGCCGCCCCGGGAACGGCTCCGCGGCCGTGAGCAGCCGGGCGATGATGCCGCCGGCGGAGTGGCCGACGACAAGGAGCGGCGCTCCGTGAGACGCCTCGCGCGACAGCCGCCACGCATCGTGGAGGGCCCGGCCGGAGCGAGTCGTCAGCGGCCCAACGCCCCGAACCCCGGCGATCAACCAGTCGGGTGGCCAGACGTTGGCCACCACAACGCCCGCAGCGCCGCGGGCTCTTAGCCGCTCCGCCAGCCGGCGATACATGGGCGGGGCGGTCAGGAAGCCGCCCAGGATCAGGACTGTCGGCGGCAGCGAATCAAGGTGATTCGTCCAACCGAGTGTCGGCTCTGTCTCGGATGCGGTCATGAGGGGCCTCCCTGGCGCCACATCGTACGCTCACGCTATCGAAACAGGCCGCTCTTTCAGCGCCCCTTAAGAGCGCGGTGCGCCATCATGTGCACTGCAGCAAAGTTGGAGGTTCGGCATGAGTTACGGCGAAGACGACAAGAAGAAGAACTGGTGGGAGGGGCCGCTGGAGGATGCCACTGCCGACAGCCAAACCACGCCCGCACCGGGCGGCGCGCCGGTTTCCGGAGCAGCCGAGCCGACCGAGACTTTCGCGCCGACTCCCGAGCCCACCGAGACTCCCGCGCCAGCTCCCGAGACTCCCGAGCCCACCGAGACTCCCGCGGCGACCCCGCCCTTGTGGCAGCCGCCCCAGGCCACGGATTGGCAGCAGCAGCCGCCGAGTGGTTGGCAACCGCCCCCCGCCCCGCAGGGCTGGCCTCCGCAGCCCGCGCCGAGCTGGCAGCAACCACCAGCCCCCGCCTGGGGGCAGAACGCCGACCCGCAGCCTCAGGGCTGGCAACCGCCCCCCGCCCCGCAGGGCTGGCCTCCGCAGCCCCTGCCGAGTTGGCCTCCGCAGCCGCCAGCGACCCCCGTCTGGCCTCCGCTGCCACCTGCGCCGAGCTGGCAGCAGCCACCCGCCCCGGGGTGGAGCCCGCAACCGCATGCCGGCTGGCAGCCCGGCCAGCCGAGCCAGGGCTGGCCGTCGATCCAGCCCTTGACGGCTTCCGACGCGCGACCTTCGCGCCCCCGTTCCGCGGGCCTTACCCGGACGCTCGCAGTCGTTGCCCTGTGCTTGATCTCATTCTCGGGCGGGATGGTCTTCGACCATGTGGCCTTCCCGGCGGGTTCGACGGCCGCCAATCCGCAGACCACCAGCGTGACCGCGTTGAATGGTCAGCCTCTGAGCTCCGGCCTGTACGCTGAAGCGCTCAGCATCGTTGAAGGCAATTTCGTCGGCATATCGGGCGTGACCGACAAGCAGCTCCTCTACGGCGCGATCAAGGGAATGGTCGACAGCCTTGGCGACACCGGCCACAGCGTATTCCTGACACCCCAGCAGTACGACGACTTCACGTCCTCGCTGAACGCCCAGATCGCTGGCATCGGCGTGGTCATCTCCGACGCCGGCGACCAGACGATAACTCGCGTGCTGTCGGGCACTCCCGCCGACGCAGGCGGAATCAAGGCAGGCGACAAGATCACCGCCATCGATGGGACATCCACAGCCGGTTGGACCAACGACCAGCTGCGCACGAAGATCCGCGGCGCGGCTGGAACCAAGCTCACCCTGACCGTCATGCACGTCGGTTCCGTCACTCCGGTTGATATCAAGCTGACCAGGGCGACCATCAACGTCCCCCTTGTCGCGTGGGGCATGGTTCCGGGCACCCACGTTGCTGATGTCGCCCTGACCGAGTTCTCGGACGGAGCCAGTGCCCAGATCAAGACCGCGGTTGCGGCCGCGACGAAAGCGGGTGCGACATCGATCATCCTCGACTTGCGCGGCAATCCCGGCGGCTACGCATCGGAGGCCCAGGCAGTCGCGAGTGAGTTCCTTGCCGGTGGCACGGTGTACCTCACCGAGGATGCCTCCGGCAAGAAGACCGAGATCAAGGTGGACGCCAGCAAGACGCTGACCGACCTGCCGCTGGTGGTACTCGTGGACCACGACTCGGCCAGCTCGGCCGAGATCGTGGCCGGCGCCCTACAGGATTCCGGCCGGGCCAAGATCGTAGGCGTGGCCACGTTCGGAACCGGCACCGTCCTACAGAAGTTCACGTTGTCCGACGGCTCGGCCATCTTCCTCGGTGTCGAGTATTGGCTCACGCCGTCTGGGCACAAGATCTTCGGCGTAGGCATCACCCCCGACGAGAAGGTCGCTATGCCGGCGAACGCCTATCCAACGGATCCGGCCGATCTCACGTCCATGTCTACGTCGCAGTTCAACTCATCGACTGACGCCGAACTGCTGGCCGCGGTAAAGGATCTCAACAAGTAGGCCGGCGGCAGCCGCCAGGGCGGACTGGTGAGCCCGCCGGGGCTCGAACCCGGAACCGAACGCTTAAAAGGCGCTTGCTCTGCCATTGAGCTACGGGCCCACACGCGAGGGATTGTACCCTCCAATCCCTCCGGTGGAAGCCGTCCTCGAGAAGCTCTACGCCTGAGGCGGGTACAGCAGAACCTGGCAGCTGCCGACGAGCAAAGTGCCCGATCGCAAGCCCAGTTCCGATGGCACCGGATGGGCCCTACCTGTCGGGTCGAGGATCCAGGTCGGGTTTTTGGCATCCAGTCCGGTCACCAGCCACCCGGGACCTCGCCGCTCGATCAAGGCGTGGACGGGGCTGACGCGGGCGTCGTAGATGATGAGATCCGCGCCCGGCCCGCGCCCGATCAGGACATGCTGCCCGACCGCGACTTCGAACACCGTACGCCGGCCGCTCTCAAGGGTGACCATCTGCCCGGCTGGGCCATCCTGGGCTGGTGCTACGGCACCGGGTGGTGCGGCCATGTCGAGTGGTGCGGCCATGTCGACCGGAGGAGTCGGGAGGGGCGCAACGGAGGTGACCGGCCACACCGGCCAGCCGGGCGGAGGGGCGGGCCAGCCGGGCGGAGGGGCGGGCCAGCCGGGCGAAACCGGCGCCTGAAACGCGTAGCCGTGTGGGGCACTTGGATACGCCGCAACCGACCTACGAACAGGCTGCATAAAACTCGGCCGGATCAGGTGGATCGACGCCAGGGCAAGTCCAAAGCCCGCCAAGGCCAGACTGGCCCACAGGCCGACGCCCGCTTCGACCCTGAAGCCTCCAGTGTTCGACATCTCCAGTACCCACCCGCTCGTCATCCCGCCCGACAAAGCCACCAGGATGCCGGCCAGGATGAGGCCGAAACCCGCCATCTCAGCGACAGCGGCCGGCCTCGATTGGCGGCGAGCGACAGCCACGACGGCCCCGGTCAACGCCGTCAGGAACCCGACATTGAGGAGGTACAGCCACGCCGGTGGCCCGTTCGAGAGGTCCGGTACGTCCACCAGATTGGCGCTGACGGCAATCATCGAGTCCCGCAGCGTGAACCATGGCAGGAACGCGGTAGCGATGGCGCCTAAAGCCAGCAGCAGCTCAGAAATGCGAAGTGGGTGTTGTGGCAGCCCAGTCGGGGCATAGGGAGGGCTGCCGTATGGCACAAAAGGCGGTGGCCCCCAATTGGGAACTGTCTGCCCGGCGGGCGAAGGCCGCGGCTGGTCGGGGCTGTCCACGCTGATCGCTCCCTCCGAAGGTAGTCCACCTCTGTTCGGAGCCACTCTATTCCCACAGCCCAACGGCCGCTCGCCACGTCGTGCTCTTACACGGAACTTGCATCCGACCGGACCAGTTCGCAGGGTCCGCTGGCTAGATTCCGCAATTGGAAGACCGCCGAACGCTCTGATTCGCCACATCCTCAGGGGATCTTCAGGAGCCTGGCAGAAACTTGGCTTCCAGGAGATAGCGATGAACCAAACGCACAACGCGCGGTCGATGGCTGGTGTGGCCCGCCGACCGGTCGGAATCTCGATGATGGCCGTGGCCGCGGGCGCGATTGGAGTTGCGACGATGCTCGAGGCCGGCGCCTGGCTAGGCGCCCCCGACATCGACGCAGAATCTCGACTCGCCGCCGTCGCCAGCATCATGGGATTGCTACTCGTGATCGTGGCGGTCCTGGAGTTCATCTTTGCCTACGGAGTCTGGGAACTCCGCGCTTGGGCTACGCGACTCGGGGCGGTAGCCACGATCACCGCCCTGGTGCTGACCCTGCTGAGCGCGGGCCGAGGCTCTTATGGCGCTCACACCCTGGCTCTCCTGCTCGAGATCGGGACGGTCTGGTATCTGCTCAGTCCGCGTGTGCAGGCTGTGTTCCGCAGCTACGCCGGCAACGGCGCGTAACTGCCGAGCAGCCTGGTTAGGGCGCGTAAATCTCGCAAACGACGGTTCGGTGGTAGGCGCCCACGTCAGTGGCTCCGCCGGCAAGCACAACTCGGCCGTCGCCCAGAACCACTGCGGCGGGCCACATCTTGGCCTCCCCGAGCTTCCCGGTTAGCTGCCACGTGCCGATCGTGGGGTCATAGATCTCGGCCGAGTCCATGACATGGTATGTGCGATCCACACCGGCGACCGCCAGCAGTCGACCGTCGAGCAACCGAACCATCACGAACTCCGCCCGCGCCGCCACCAGCGGGCCGGCAGCGGCCCAGCGATTGGCGTGCGCATCGTAGATCTCAACCGATGCCTTGCTCGTATCGGCGTTCGACGTGGCGGACCAGCCGCCGGCCACAAGAACCCGCCCGTCGGCAAGGAGCGCCGCCTGGTGGACGTAGCGGGGGATGGACATAGGAGCCGCCGCACGCCAGGAGTTCGTTCGCGGACTGTAGATCTCGACGCTGGCGGTCACCGACCCGGCCTCGCCGTGGAACGTGGTCGCACCGCCGACGACGAGCACGTCCCCGCCGGGCAGGATGGTGGCCGTGTGTCTGGCCCGCGGAACCGACATCGGGGGACCAATCGTCCACACGCCCTTCACCGGATCGAAAAACTCCACGGACGCGGTCGAACTCCAGGCTGGTGAACCCTCAATGCCGCCGCCCGTGACCAGGGCACGACCATCCTGAAGGAGAACGAGGCTTCCCTGGGTCCGTGGCAGGTTGAGCCGGCCCGCGGCAACCCATGTCCCGTTGCTGGGGTTGTATCGCTCCGCCGTGTCCAGCGGCTGACCATTACGTGAGCCACCAGCCACCAGCACGGAGCCGTCCGCCAGCCGAGCGACCATCGGGTAGGCACGCGGCTGGAGCATCTGCGTCGCCGCACTCCAGTGGCCGGTTGCCGGATCGTAAAGGTTGACCGCGGCCGTGGCGTCGTTGCTGGATGAGCCGGTGGCCCCACCGACCACCATGAACCGCCCGTCACCGAGGAGCGCGCTGCCGGCGCCCCACATCCCCCTAGGCAGTGACTCTGCCCGGGACCATGAGCCGTCACCCTGGGCGGGCTTGCCCGATGGGCCGAACTGGTCGGACGCGGATGGTCCTGCGCCGGGCAAGCTGGGGCCGCTCGAAACGAGGGCCGGCTCTTGCCCCGCGGACTGCGATGGGCCGGCACGGGCGACGAGCGGGCCCGGGCCCGACGAATCGATCCACAGCCAGGCCGCCGGCGCGGTGGCAACCACCAGCAACAAGGCCAACGCATCGATCAACAGGATGGGCCACAGGCCGCTCTCCGGCGGGCGTCTGGGCAGGCGCGGGTCGCGTCGGGGCGGGCGGGCGTCACTTTCGCGGAGCGTCACGCGATCGTCCTGAATCACGGCCGAGCCTCACGCTCACGGCCGAGCAGCGCGACTAGACCGCCCGCAACCATGAACGAGCCGCCCATCAGGCAGACCACCGCGGCAGGCAGGACGGTCCCGTCCGCGGCATAACCTACGCGCCGGATCGCGCCGCCGACGCAGACATCGATGGCCACGCCGAGGACGATCAACTCGATCGCGGCGGCTCGCGGATCCAATCGCCGCCCCGCCAGCAAGACTGCGACAACGCCGGCCACGAGCGCCGCCCCCGTTGCCGCGAAGAGCGGCCCCAGCTGGCCAAAACGCGCGACGGCGTCGCCCGGACCGCTCACCGGAACAAGGTCACGAGCCGCGGTCGGAGTTCCCGCCAGGATGGAGATAACTCCAGCCAGGACGACAGCCGTACCGGCCATTGCGAATACAACGCCACTGATGCGGGCCGCTCGCGCATTTGGCGCTGCGACCGGTCGCTCTGCCGCCATTTCGAACCCTCGATCGCTCATCTCGCGCGGAGGGTGCGCTCGGGGCTGACTATAGCGCCAGTCCCAAGTCGGATCAGCGGCCGGCCCGCAGCAATTCCAGGGCGGCGGCGGCCGTGGGTTCGTCCGTGATCAAGAGGTGGAGCAGGCCAGTCCTCGCCCCCGCCACGATCGTCTCGACCTTGTTCGTTCCGGCGGCAATTCCGACGACCCGCGGCACCCGCCGCAGCGTCTCGATCGGAATCGAGATTGTGCGGCGCTCCCATTCGTCCTCGACGAACGAGCCGTCGAGCCGCACAAGATGACCGGCTACGTCACCGACTGCACCTTTGTCAGCGAGCCTGGTGCGGCCCGCCTCGTCGAGTCGATCCATAACCGTGCCGTATCCGGGCGCGGATCGCGGCGCCCCGCTCATCCCGACGAGGGCCAGCTTCAACTCACCCCAGTAGCGGGTGGTGGCCGTGACCGCGCTGTCGGCGAGAAGCGCGGCCGTGGTCGCTTCGTTGTCCAGCAGGCCGGGGGCGTGAAGCAGGCGCACGCCCGCCCCGATTCGCTCGGCCAGGTGGCGGGCAATCTCGTTGCTGTTGAGGTGGGGATTGCTCGAATCCCAGCCGCCGACCAGCGGCACGACCACGAGCCGCGGTTGAAAGCCCGGCGGTGGCGACCCGGCGGGCATCGATCCTGCGGGCGAGGATCCTGCGGGCGAGGATCCTGCGGGCGAGGATCCTGCGGGCAGGGATCCTGCCGCCAAGGATCCTGCGGGCAGGGCATTCACCAGTGATTCCACGGTGTAGCCGCCGGTCAGCCCGATTGCCCCTTCTTGCGGCAGCTCGTCGAGCAGGCGCGGCGCGGCAGCCACGGCACACAACCGGGCTGCGAGGGCAGGTGCTGTCTCGTGGCCGGGCGTCACCCAGGCCTCGACGCGCAAGGCGTCGGAAAGAGCCCGGGCCAGGGGAGTCGGCGCAGATGGCGCGCCATCCACGGAGATGCGAACGACGCCGGCTGCCCTTGCGGCCGCCAGCAGCCGCGAAACCTTGGATACGGAGAAGCCCGTCAGCGCCGCGATCTCCGGCTGGCCCAACTCGCGGACGTAATAGAGCTGGGCGACCAGCCGCATCATCTCCCGCAGGCTGGTCGCCTCGGCCGGTCCGGCTGCCTCCGCCGGTTCGGCCGCCTCGGCCGCAGGGGCCATCGCCGGCTCAGCCGATTTGCCGGAGGCGCGATCATTCGTCATTCGGGACCCCTTCCTTGACACGATCGGCAACAGACGCGACTATACCGGCAGGCAGTTTCATGCAAGACCTTGCGTGAGAATATTTGCAGATACTACTGCCAGAGTCAAGGCGCCGGCTCGAAGTTCGGTGACGCCGGCAGCCTCGGAGGCACTCAGTGCGAGCGTTCGGGATCGTCATCACAGGACATGGGACCCTTCCGGCCGCCCTGCTCGCCTCCACGGAACTAATCTGCGGCCCGGTCGCCGACATCTCCGCCGTTAGCCTGGAGCCGGGCGAATCGCCCGACCACTACGCCGAGGCGCTTCGAGCAGCTATCGGCCACGGCGCCGGCCGGATACTCGTGCTGTGCGATCTTCTCGGCGGCACGCCCTTCAACGTGGCCTCGGCCATCGCTCGTCGGTCGCCGCGCGTGGTCTGCATCTCCGGCGTGAACCTGGCCATGGCCGTTGAGGCCGCGCTGGCCACCGGAGAGCTGGACGACGCACTCGTGGAGCGGCTGCTCGAAGTAGGGCGCGACGGCATCACCGAGACTGAGCGCCACCGCGCCAGCCGCGCCTCCTAGCGCCCGCCCACGCCGGCCGATCCGACCGATCCGAGCGACCCCCCGCATGAGCCTCCGACTTGTCCGCATCGACGACCGCCTGATCCACGGCCAGGTCGTGGCCGGCTGGCTCCGGGCGCTGGGCGCGCAGCGGATCGTGATCGTGGACGACGCCACGGCCCACGACGAGTTCTTGCGGGAGGTGCTGACGCTGGCGGCACCGCAGGGCGTGCCGGTCGAGGTATGTGACGTGACCGCTGGTGCGACGCGCCTCACCCAGCTGGCCGCGACGCCGGAGCCGGTGATGGTGCTTGTGCGCTCGCCGCGGACGGTGCTGTCTCTGCGCCAGGCCGGCGT
>JAYUDR010000176.1:0-11090 GCA_043739665.1 Chloroflexota bacterium | reverse complement strand
GGTGTTCTGCGGCACGAGCGAGGCCGCCCCATTCGTGACCGGAGCGGCGGCCCAGGTCCTCCAGGCCTACCCCGCCCTCACGCCCTCCCAGCTCGCCGAGTGGCTCCGGTCCCATGCCGTGCCACTGGGGAACCCCGCGCCGAACTCCATCTTTGGTTGGGGGCGGCTCAACCTTGGGCCACTGCCGTTTACACCAGCCTCGGGCATCGCGTTCATCTCGCCGCCGACCGGTGCCGTGGCCGGCGCCGCGCTGACCGGGCAGCCCACGATCAAGATCATCGATGCGAATGGAGGGACCGTCAGCTCTGGGCCGCAGGCCATCTCGCCGATCGCGATCTCGCTCGCCGCGAACCCGACGGGCGCGACGCTATCGTGCCCCGGTGGACTCATTCGGGCGGCACAGGCGGGCATCGTGTCCTTCGCCGGCTGTGCGATCGACACCCCGGGGACGGGGTACACGATCCAGGCACAGATGAGCGGTCTCCCTCCGGTCGTGTCGGTGCCGTTCGACATCCTTGCGCCGGGCTCGGCCCTCCCGCTCACGCTCGCATCGAGCCCGGCGGCGGTGACCTACAGCACCAACGTGTCATTGACGGCCCGGTTCGCACCCGTGCCTGCCAGCGCCAGCCGCTCCCTGGATCTCCAGTTTGCGATCGACGGGCTTGCCTGGAAGTCGACCGGGGCATTTGACACCGACGCCAGTGGCCAGCTGGTCGCGACGTCGAAGCCAATCGTGTCGGGTTGGTACCGCGTGTTCTTCGCCGGAGCTACGGACCTCCCAGCCGCCACCAGCTACCCGGTGCGGGTGACCGTCCGGCAGTCGATCGGACTCACAGCATCGCTCAAGCCGCCCAGAACGATCCTTCGGGGCACGACCGTGACCTTCACTTCGACGGTCAGACCCCAGCCGGAGCCCTCGGCCCGGGCGTCGGTCGCCTACGTGATCTACCGGCGCATCGGCACAGCCTGGCTGCTGTACAAACGCGTCTACGTGACGGCGGACGCGGCGGGTCGAGCCACATTCACCTGGAAGTTTGGGACCGCGGGTTCGTGGTACGTGCGCTCGTTGGCGCGTGCCACGCGATCCAACGCCGCGAGCACATGGAGCATCGTGGCCCGATACGACGTCCGCTGAGCGCCTTCCGGCCTCTCGGACGTGTCCGATCTGCCGAAAGAAACGCGCGCCGATGATGCCTGGAATAGCCGCTGCGGCGGCGTAGAGGGCCTTCGCGTCCCGGTCAGAGGACCGTCGGGACAGGGCAGGTGTGACGGGACGCTCAGCTCCCGAACTGAATGCCGTTCGGATCTTCCAGCCGCTGGAGCAGATGGCCGCTTGCGTCCAGCGCGTCGACGCGGACCGGCATTGCCGGACCCGTGAGCCAGGCGAGGTAGTAGCCGTTCCCAACGGCCGCCACCACTTCCGCACCGTCGCCCGCGTCTACGCGCACTGTCGTGCTTCCGGTCGGAACCCGGCCGACGAGGATGTCGCTGTCGTGCGTCGGGGTGCTCCTGCCCGAGTCGAGTGTGAGGCCGGACCGGGTGTCCCCGCGATGGCCGCCGATTCCCGAAGAGACGACCCCGAGCGCACCATCCGCGGAGCGCGAGACGAAGCACAGCAGCGTGTCGGCTCCCGAGACGAACAGGATCGCACTCCCCTGCGGGCGGTCGGCCTCGACGGCGACCTGCCAGCTGAACGCGAGCGTCTGGCCGCCCATGTCCGCGCTGCCCGGCGCATGACACGCCTGTGCCGGCACGCTCGGGAACGGCACGCCCTGGACGGGGGCCGGGCCGAAGGCTTCGCTGGCCAGGGCAATCGCGACGAGCCCGACGATAGCGACCGCGATGAACGCCGGTAGCCGACGATGACGAGCGGGACGCGTTCCAGATCCGTCCTCTGTCATCGATGGCCTCGAGGTTGGGCGTGCGACGCTGATCAAGATCGTGGCACACACGAAACCCCATCGTGACGCTGACACGACCTCGGTCGCCACCGAAGCCAGTACGATTCATGGCGTCGATCGGGCGACGGCTTTGGGGGCGGCCGGCAACATTGCTGCTTCGGCGGTCCAATGTTGGAATGCGTCGAATGCTCGGAAACCGAGCTTGCTCCGACACGGTTGTCGGAGCATTGACGTCGGTCGAACAAGTTAGGCCTCGATCGTCGAACCCGAGTCGCCCGCCAAGCACCGCCTTCGCGGGCCAGCGTGGCGATGTAGGGCTATACGTGTCGAATGTTGGGAATTGTGCTGCCTCCGCGGCCGAAGGTTTTGGAAGACCGGCACGGATAGTCTGGATCCGGACGTTGTTCGGATGGAACGTCGACGACCTCCTGGTCGAACGAGATCTTGTTGTCAAGGCCCAATCACATCGCACGCCATCCAGGTCACGATCTCGACGGCGCGACGTCGAGCTGACCGAGGAGCGAGGTGACAAGCCTCGTGCCGTCGACGCATGGCTCAGATGGTCCTGCCGCCGTGGTCCCGGTGGCGCTTGCCCTGTCGGATCTCTTCGTACCAGCGCCCGGCGCGCTCGGCGCCGTCGGCTTCCGTCACAACAAGAGTTGCTGCCGTGGTGCCCGGGCGACGACCCCCTATCCGCCTGGCCGCGTATACTCGACCCGCGTCCGCCCCGACAGGAGTCGCCTTCCCGATGCTCGATCTCCGAGACTTCATCCGAGCCGTCGAGGCCGAACAGCCCGACCAAGTCGTCCACATCGACAAGCCGGTCGACCCGGCCAACTTCGAGGTGACGGCGATCCTCCAGCAGCTCGAAGACGCCGGGCGGAATCCCATGGCCATCTTCCACCAACCCAGGAACCTGTTCGGCGAGATCTCGAAGTTCCCCCTGATCACGAACATCTACGCCGAGCGGGAGCGCTGTGCCCAGGCCCTGGGGATGCCGATCTCGGATGCCAAGTTCCCGCTCAGCCTCGAGTATGGGCGGCGGGAGAAGGGGCGCGTCCCGCCGACGGTGATCTCCGCGGCCGAGGCGCCGGTCAAGCAAGTTGTCCAGCTGGGGGACGAGGCGGACCTGCGGCAGTTTCCGATTGTGCGCCACCACCACATGGACCCGGCGCCGTACATCGACATGACGCCGATCATGCGCGACCCGGATTCCGGCGCCTACAACGCCGCCTATCTGCGAACGATGTACAAGGGCCCCCACAAGCTTGGCCTCCACATGTCCCCGCGGCACAACTGGCAGATCACCCGCAAGCACGAAGAGCGGGGCCTGCCAACCCCGGTGATCATCGTCGTCAGCCATCACCCCGCGTTCTATCTCGGAACGCTCAACGTCGCCCCCTTCGGTGACGACGACTACGAGGTCATCGGCTCGGTCGTCGGTCAATCGCTGCGGCTCGTTCCCTCGGAGACCTGGGGGGAGGCCTTCATGGTTCCCGCGGATGCCGAGATCGTCATCGAGGGTGAGATCCCACCCAACGTCCGCGAGGTCGAAGGGCCATTCGGTGAGTTTCCCGGGACCTACGGCCCGCAACGTCTGCGCTGGATCATCGACGTCAAGGCGATCACCCATCGGCGCGACGCGATCTATCAGGATGTCTTCGTGGGCCACGCTGACGACTGGATCCAGGGCGGCCTGCCCAAGGAAGCGCGCATCTACAACCGGATAAAGGGGATCGTGCCGGGCGTGACGGCGGTCCACCTCCCGGTGTCCGGCGTCTGCCGGCTCCACTGCAACGTCTCGATCGACAAGAAGGTCGATGGCGAGTCGAAGCAGGCGGCGTTCATCGTCCTCGGCGAAGTGGACATGATCAAGCACGTCTTCGTCGTCGATGCCGACATCGACGTGTTCGACGACCGCCAGGTCCTCTGGGCGATCGCGACGAGGGTCCAGGCAGACCAGGACATCGACATGATCAAGAACGTCAAGGGCAACACCCTCGACCCGTCCCAGACGGATCCGATCATGACCACGAAGATGATCGTCGACGCTACAAAGCCGATCCAGCGCCCGTTCTCGGAGCGGATCCTCGTCCCGCAGGACGCGAAGGACCGCGTCCCGATCGCCGACTACGTTCGACCGCCTGGCTCGGCCGAGGCCTGACCATGGCCCAGATCTTCTACGTCACGTGTCCATCGTGCGACGGCAAGTTCCCCTGCCACCCCGAGCTCTGGCAGGTCGACTACGAGCTGCTCTGCCCGTTCTGCCAGCAAAGCTTCCCCCAGGAGCGGAGTCCGCTGATCATCACCGCCACCGGCGAGCGCCGCCCCGGACGCGACGCCCGACCGACCGTGCCGCTTGCGGAACCGGTGGACCCGAGGGCGACCGCGGAATCGATGTAGGCGGGGGCCTTATTCGTCGCCCGGTTTGAGGACGTAGCCGAAGTAGTGCCGGAACCCCGCCGCTTCGAACCGCTGCGCGACCGCGTCGACGACCCGCATTGTTGCCTCGCTAATTGCTCGGACTCACCACTTCACCGCCCATCAGCACGTCGCCGATGTCGGGTCGCGCCAGGATCTCGGTTCCGGTACCGGTGAGAACGATTCGGCCGTTCTGCATGACGACGCCGTGGCTTGCGAGCTGCAAACCCGCGCGCACGTTCTGCTCGACCAGGAGAATCGTGCAGCCACCCATGTTGAGGTTGCGGACCGTGTCGAACACGATCTTCCGGCTCTGGGGATCCAGCCCGAGTCCAGGCTCGTCGACGACCAGGAGCTTCGGGTCGAGCATCATCGCCCGGGCGAACTCGATCAGCTTCTGCTGACCTCCTGACAATGACGCCACAGGGTCCCCGCGACGCTCCCGGATGATCGGGAACAGGTCCGTGATGGCCGTGAGGCGAGATGCGACGAGGCTGCGGTCCTTGAGACTGTACGCCCCGAGGCGGACGTTCTCCAGCACCGACATGCCCGGGAACAAGCTCCGATCCTGGGGGACCTGCACGATTCCGAGGTCCAGGATCCGCCGCGGGTTGAAGCCGATCATTGACCGCCCTTCGAACCGCATCTCGCCCCGCCGGGGGCGCAGAAGCCCACTGACAACCCGACTCAGCGTGGACTTGCCGGCCCCATTCGGTCCCACGATGCAGGTGATGGTCCCCTGCTCGATCCCCAGGTTCAGTCCGCGCAGCACGTCGTCGCCGCTATAGCCGGCGCTGACATCCACGAGCTCGAGGAGCATGCCCATGCGCGTCAGTCCCCCAGGTACGCGTCGAGCACGGCGGGATTGGCGCGAACCTCGTCAGGCGTGCCGCTGGCGATCACCTTGCCGACATCGAGGACCGCGACGGAGTGGCACAGCCCCATCACGAACGGCATGTTGTGATCGACGACGAGGAACGTCATGCCCTGGCGGTTCAGCTCCCGGATGTGATCGCCGATGAACTCCAGCCGGGCCGGGTTCACGCCGCCGGCCGGCTCGTCCAGCATGGTCAGCGTCGGCCGGGACATCAACACGGAGCCGAACTCGAGCAGTTTGCGCTGCCCGTATGACAGGCGGCCGGCGGGCTGGTTCGCTAGCCGTTCGATGCCGAGGAAGGTGAGCATGGCATTCGCGCGGTCTGCTTCGCGGTGGTTGTTGATGCCCGTGAGGATCGCTCGCGGCCCCGTCTCGCAGACCGGGACGAGCATGTTCTCGAACACGGTAAGTCGAGGAAAGATCCGGGCCAGCTGGAACGTCCGCCCGATCCCCCTCCGGTTGATCTGATCTGGGGGCAGGGCGGTGATGGACTGACCCGCGAACGTGACGCTTCCGGCATCGGGCCGGACGAACCCCGTGATCAGGTTGAACAGCGTCGTCTTACCGGACCCGTTAGGTCCGATCAGGCCGGTGATCTTGCCGGGCTCCACGTCGAGCGAGACGCCGTTCACGGCGACAACACCACCGAATCGCTTGGAGAGACCCTGGATCTGCAGGAGCGCGGCGATCGCCATCTGGCTCACGCCTTCTCGCTCGGTCCGGGCGGCGTCAGGCCCGGCGTTTCGGGGGTCGCCGCCCGGATCCGGCGGCCTGCCCGCCACGATTCGAGGCGGTCGCCCATTGATGGGAGGATGCCCCGCGGCAGGAACAGGACGACCACGAGGAACAACGTCCCATACAGAATCAGGTACAGGGCCTCGTTGACGTAGTAGGACAGCAGCAGCTGGCTGGGCTCGACGATCGCGGCTCCGAGGACGGGGCCCAGGACCGTTCCGACGCCTCCCAGGAACGACATCAGGACGACGCTCGCCGCGAGCAGCGGATCGACGGCGAACTGCGGGTAGATGTAGGTGAGGTAGTAGCCGTAGATGCCGCCGATCATGCCGAACAGGCCCGCGGAGACGACGAAGGCGGCCAGCTTGTACGTCCCCGTCGGAACTCCGGCCGCCTGCGCCCTGTCCTCATCGTCATGAATCGCCAAGAGGCCAAGCCCGAAATTGGATCGTCGGATAATCCACGACAACAGCACGACCACCGCGGCAATCAGCAGCATCGCGTAGTAGAAGGGCACGCCGTAGGACGAGCCCCAGGGTCCGACCGGGAAGCCGAGGCCCTGTGAGCCGCCCGTCACGTCGCGCATGTTCAGGGCCAGGCTCTGGACGACGAACATGAGCGCGATCGTGACGATGACGAACGCGGTCAGCCGGGTTCGAAACGCAATCCAGCCAAATGGGATGGCCACGGCCGCCGTCAGCAGACCGATCACCGGGGCCAGGAGGAATGGGCCGTACGGACCGCCGATCTCCATATTCGTCGCGACGAGCTGGTTGACGAGGAGCCCGAGCGCATACGCGCCGAAGCCGAAGAAGGCCGCGTGGCCGAGCGAGATGTAGCCGCTGTAGCCACAGCCCAGGTTCCAGGCGCTCGAGAGGGCGACGTACATCAACGTGATGACGAGGATGTTCAGGACGGCCGGGTTGTCGATGACGACCGTCGGAACCACCGCGAGCAGGACCAGGACGGCCAGTCCCAGCCAAAGCCAGGTACTCGACCGAGAACCGCGCGCGAGCGTCATGTCCTGGCGTCTCGGAGCTTCTGCCCGAAGAGCCCTTGGGGCCGGACGATGAGCATCACGATCAGGATGACGAAGAAGCTGAAGCCGCCCCAGACAGGAGCGATCATGACCGACGCGACGTCCTCGATGACCAGGATCGCGACCGCCGCGATGATCGCGCCGCGGAAGCTTCCGAAGCCCCCGACCACGATGATCGCGAGGAGGATGAGGATGAGGTCATAGTGACTGCCGGGGTAGAAGGCGTTCGTGATCCCGAACATCACCCCGCCGGCGGCCGCGGTCGCCGTCCCGATCCCGAAGGTGAGCGCCGACACGCGTTCGACGTCGATCCCGATGAGCTGCGCCGCGGATCGGTTCAGCATCGTCGCCCGCACCGACGCACCGAAGCTGGTTCGGTAGATCAGGAGGAAGAGGACCGCGAGGACCGCCGCTGCCAGGAGGAACCCGTACACGGACACCCAGGCGACGTAGACCCCGCCCAGTGCGAAGCTGTCGTTCCCGTACGCCAGGGTGATCTGCACGTAGTTCGTCCCGAACACCGCGGTGAGCGCGCCTTCGATCACCACCGCCAGCGCGAACGTGACCAGCACGGACAGCTCTTCGCGTTCGACCTTGAGCGGCCGGATGAACAGCACCTCCAGGGCGACGCCGACGACGAACATGACCGGCACGACGAGAAAGAGACCGAGAAACGGGTCGATGTGCAGGTTCGTGTAGACGACGTAGCTGAGATAGGCCCCCAGGACGACCAGCGCGCCATGAGCGATGTTCACGATCCTCATGACGCCGAAGATCAAGGTCAGTCCCGAGGCCATCACGGCGAACACGCCACCCGACAGCACGCCGAAAATCACGGCGCCGTAAAGGAGACTCAGGTCCATCATACGCTGATCAAACCGATCTCCTCGGGATTGTGTGCGGCAGGACGTCAACGACTTCCCTGGGAACCGATCGGCAGGTCCACCGCGGCGGTCCCCATGGGTGCAGCCTAGTTGGCAGGCTCTACGGCCAGACAGGCTTCGGATACTTGGGCGGCTTCATGGCCACGCTCGTGGGGTACACGACGACGAACTCGCCACCGACCCACTGACCGAGCAGGCCCGCGCCGGTTGGGCGGCCGACCGAATCGTAGTTCCAAGTTCCCTGGACCGTCGTGAACGTCATCGAGTGGAAGGCGTCAATAAGCGTCTTGTTGTCGAGGCTCTGCGTCTTGTTCACGGCCTGTTCGAGTTGCTGACCGACGCTGTACGCCTCGGCAGCGTCGCCGGGGATATCGCCGGCCTTGCCACCGTACTTCGCGATGTAGGCGGCCACGAATTCGGCGTTGCCGGGAGACTTCAGGGTCGGGAACCATCCGCCGGGGGACATGACGCCGTCGGCGGCTGCGCCAACCTTGTCCGTGAACTGTGCGCCCTGGTCGGGCCCGTTGAACTCGATCAGCGACTTCGGGTTGTAATGCTGCTGGATGAAGATCTTGATGAACCCGACCGAGTCCGGGAGCTCGGACCCAAGGACGATGATGTCGGGATTGGCGTGAGCGATCGCCAGTGCAAATGGAGTGAAGTCGCTCGTCTCCTTCGGGTACACATGGTCGTAGACGGTCGAGATCCCGGCCATTTCCAGGGTCGCTTTGACACCATCGACCCCGGGCCTGATCAAGGGATCATCCTGGGTTGCGTAGGCGGCGGTCGACGGCCTCTGGTCAGCGGGGAGGGACAGGACCCAGTCTGCGTACACCTGGAGGGCCTGGATGCCCGTGCTCGGTTGAACGTGGAAAACATTGTTGAGGCCGCGGCTGAAGACCTTCGGCGACCCGGAAGCGGGCGACGGGAAGAGGTATCCGTAGCGCGCCGCGACCACCGAGGCCGGGATCGTGAGGAGGCTGCTGAAGGGCCCAAACGCCAGGTCCACCTTGTCGACGGCGAACAAGTTCTGGTAGTTGGTCACGACCTGATCCGTGCTGCTGGCATCATTGACCGTCTTGAACGACACCTGGTGCCCGAGCAGTCCGCCCTTGGCGTTGATGGCGTCGGCCCAGATCTGGTAACCTTGGATAACCGCTGCGCCATCCGCCGAATAGTCGCCCGACAAAGAGACCGAGGAGCCGATCACGATCGGCTTCCCGGGTGCCGGAGCCGCCGATTGGGGTGCCGTCGTCGCCGCGCCAACCGTCGCCGAGGGGGCCGTGGATGCGCTAGGGCTGCACCCCGCGAGCAGGGCCAGGACCGCGACTACGACGAAGCTGTTTCGGTAACGCACGGGTCTTCCTCCACCTTCCTGAGGTCGGCCCTGCTCACCGCAAGACCGCGCAACGCCTAGACCATTCGGGCAATGTAGACGCAATGATTGTTGCAGTCAACGTCGGATGCAGACGGATATTGCCGTGGCCCCGGCTTGGATGAGCGCCCGCCGGCCCGAACGCGTTCCGGCAGCCCTTGTGCTCGGGCTCTTCGTGATGACCCTCGCCCTCCGGCCGCAGCTGGTCGGGATCGGCCTGCTGTTGCCCAGGATCCAGGCCGACCTCGGCGTGTCGCATGGCGTCGCTGGGCTGCTGTCGACCATCCCGATCATCTGCATGGGCCTGTTTGCGCCGCTCGGGCCATGGGTCTCCTCGCACCTCGGACCACGCCGAGCCCTGGCGAGCTGCCTCGTCGCCATCGTCGGCTTTGGGTTGGCTCGCGCCGCCGCCCCCGGGGCCGCGGGAGTCATCGTCATGACCGTCGGGATCGGTGTCGCGATGGGCACTGCCGGGACGCTGATGTCGATCGTAGTGAAGGAGCGGGCGCCAGGCCAGCCGGCGCTGACCACGGGAGCGTATGCCGCCGGCATCGTCGCAGGCTCGCTTCTGGCGGCGGCGTTCGCCGTGCCGCTTGCGATGGTCCTCGGCGGCTGGCGCCCGGCCCTGGCCAGCTTCGCACTCGCCGCCGTAGCTTCGCTCGCCATCTGGCTCTTCCTCCTGACCCCGGACCGGTCGCCACCGGGCCCACGTGTCCGGTCGCCTGCACTTCCGTGGCGCAGCTCGGTCGCGTGGGGTCTCGCGCTGATCTTTGGGCTGCAGTCCCTGCTGTACTACGGCGTCATCGCCTGGCTGCCGGCGGTCTACCGGGAGCGGGGCTGGACCGAGTCGTCGGCCGGGTCGCTGGTGGCCGTCGTGAACTTGGTGTCCCTCGTCGCCGCCATCGCGATCCCCTTCGTGGCCGACCGCGTCGCCTCCCGACGGCAGCAGCTGGCGTCGATCGCGACGTTGCTCGTTGCTGCCCTGGCTGGGGTGGTCGTCCTGCCGGAAGCGGGCGGCCTCTGGGCCGTCTGCCTCGGGTTCGGGTTGGGGGCGATCTTTCCACTCGCCTTGACGTTGCCGATCGACGTGGCGACCGGGCCGGCCGAGGCAGGCGGGTTCACGGCGTTCATGCTCCTTGGCGGGTATCTCATCGCCGGGGTCGGGCCGGTCCTGCTCGGTCTCGTCCGTGACGTCACCGGCGGCTTCAGCGCGAGCCTCCTGCTGCTGCTCGGGGTCGCCGTCCTGTTCTTCGTCGCCTGCCTGTTCCTCGCTCCGACCCAGTCGAGCCGCGAGGTGCGCCCCGAGGGTCGTGAGGCCTGAGTCAGTCGGTCAGGCGACCGCGCTCCCCCACCGCTCGGCAACCACGATGAACCGCCACGGCACGATTGGGAGCGGGGGCCCCGTGGAGACGACCCTCGCGGACGAGGCTCTCAAGCAGCGCCTCGAATTCCGGCTGCGCATGTTCGGGCGCAACGACGAGACGGTCCTGAACTCCCGACATCGTGTTCGCCGTGGATGCGAGCGAAGGTGGCACGATCAGGATGTCGAGCCGCGGAGGCAGCTCCGTGATGGGGACTAGCTCGACGCGCGCGTCGTACGCCCCGCGCCGCATCGTTCGCTTCAGGCGCAGGTAGGCCCGAAACCATGAACCCGCCAGCATGCCCTCGGGGTACGCGCAGACGATGAGGAGCGGCTCCGATTCGGGCACGTCGATGGAACGCGAGGCGCTCACCGGTCTGCAGCCGCGACAGCCGTCGGTCCCGGAACCGGATCCCGGTCCAGGGCCGCGATGACGACCCGCTCGACGAGGTACTCGACCAACTCCAGCTTGTAGGCGTTGCCGCTCATGGGGCGCGC
>JAYUDR010000175.1:0-4483 GCA_043739665.1 Chloroflexota bacterium | reverse complement strand
TGCTGGGCGTCCCGATCGGCGCCAAGGGCCGGTCCATTGGGCGGCTGTACCTGACCAACAAACTGCCCTCCGGAGACTTCACCGAGGACGACGAGCGGCTGGTCGAGATGTTCGCCCTGCATGCCGGCATCGCCATCGAGAACGCCCGCCTGCACGAGCAAGTCCAGCGACTGGCGATCGTCGAGGAGCGTGAGAGGATCGGCCGCGATCTCCACGACGGCATCATCCAGAGCATCTACGCGGTCGGCCTCTCTCTCGAGGACGTTCCGGACCTGATGACAGACGAGCCGGAGGTCGCCAAGGCGCGAGTCGAGCGGGCCATCGATTCGCTCGATCAGTCCATTCGCGACATCCGCAACTTCATCTTCGGCCTAAGGCCGGAGTTGCTCGAGCAGGCCGGTCTCGTTGGGGGTCTGGCCGCCCTGGCCGACGAGTTCCGCGTCAATAGCATGGTCGACGTAGATCTGGACACCGCGGCCGTCGACGAATCGGAATTCCCTTCGGAAGTCGTCGCCCAACTGCTGTCCATCGCCCGTGAAGCGCTCAGCAACATCGCCCGCCACTCCAGGGCGACCCAAGGCCGCGTCCACATCGAGACCCGCGGCGACATCGTGGAGTTGATCATCTCCGACAATGGTGTTGGCTTCGACCAGTCCAAGCCCCGCAGCGCCGGCCATCAGGGCCTGGTCAACATGAGTGCGCGGGCCGCATCGATAGGCGGCCATTTGAAGGTTCAAAGTGAATCTGGCGTCGGCACGCGTATCATCGTCTCAGCGCCCCGTCGCGAGCCCTCTAGCGGGGCAGTGGATCGAGGAGAGGAATGACCGACCACATCGAAGGACGACCTCTGCGGCTTCTCGTGGTCGACGACCACGAGGTCGTTCGCCAGGGCCTCGTTTCGCTCCTGGAGCGGCGCGAGCACTTCCAGGTCGTGGCCGAAGCCGGCACCGCGGCCGAAGCGGTCGAGATGGCCCGTAAGTTCGAGCCGGACTTGGTCATCATGGATGTCCGCCTGCCCGACGGCTCCGGCATTGAAGCCTGCCGCGAGATCAGGGCCGAATTTCCGACCACACGGGTGGTGATTCTGACCAGCTACCCGGACGAGGAAGCCGTTCTGTCGGCGATCATCGCCGGCGCCTCCGGCTACCTCCTCAAGCAGATTCGGGGCCGCGACCTCGTAAGCGCCCTGGAGTCCGTGGGCCGGGGCGAATCTCTGCTGGATCCGGCCGTAACGGAGAAGGTTCTGGACCGTGTCCGCCGCATCGCCACCGGCACATATACCGACGAACTGGCCCAGCTGACGCAGCAAGAGCAGAAGATCCTGCTGCTCGTTGCCGAGGGCAAGACCAATAAGGAGATCGCCTCAGAGGTCTTCCTTTCTGACAAGACGGTCAAGAACTACGTCAGTTCGATCCTCTCGAAGCTGAACCTGGAGCGCCGAGCTCAGGCGGCAGCCTTCGTCGCCCGACATCGGATGAAGGGCGGGGCGTAAGCGGAAGGGCGGGGCGTAAGCGGACACGCCGCAATAGGCACACGCACCGGCCCGTGCCCCGTAAACTCCACCTCATGCGTATCGTCAGCGCCGATGAGGCCGTCTCCGAAATCAAGTCAGGCCAGCAAGTCTTCATGCACGGTGCGGCAGCAACGCCATCCGTGCTGCTCGATGCGCTGGTGCGCAGGGCGCCGGAGCTGACCGACGTCAAGATCGTCCATATGCACGCCGAGGGGCCGCATCCGCACCTCGATCCGAGCATGCAGGGGCATTTCCTGCACAAGGCACTCTTTATCGGCCCGAACGCCCGCAAGGCGATCAATGAGGGCCGGGCAGAGTTCATCCCGGTCTTCCTGTCCGACATTCCGAGGCTGATCGATCAGAAGTACCTGCCGCTGGACGCGGTCCTGTGCAACGTCAGCCCGCCCGACGAGCACGGCTTTTGCTCGCTGGGGACGTCGGTCGACGCAATGCTCAGCGCAGTCCGCAACGCCAAGGTGGTCATCGTCCAGTTCAACAAGTCCATGCCGAGGACTCTCGGGGACAGCTTCGTCCACATCAGCAAGATCGACTACGCGGTCGAGGTAGACCAGCCGCCCTATAACCACAACCCCGGCGATGCCGGCGAGATCGAGCTAAAGATCGGTGCTTTTGTCGCCGACCTGGTCCAGGACGAGGCCACCTTGCAGATGGGCATCGGGGCCATTCCGAGCGCTGTTGGCAAGCTCCTCTACGACAAGAAGAATCTCGGCGTTCACACCGAGATGTTTACCGACATTTTGGTCGACCTCGTGGAGCGTGGGGTCGTGACCTGCGAGGCCAAAGAAGTCAACTGCGGCAAGATCGTGACCTCGTTCATGATGGGCACGCAGCGGCTGTACAAGTTCGTGGACAACAACCCCATGGTCGAGATGCGGCCGGTCGACTACACGAACGACACATCCCTCATCCGCCGCTTCAAGCGCATGACGGCCATCAATTCGGCCATCGAGGTCGACATCACCGGTCAGGTTTGCGCCGACTCGATCGGCAGCCGCATGTACAGCGGCGTCGGCGGACAAATGGACTTCGTGCGCGGTGCCGCCCTGGCCGAGGAGGGCCAGGCGATCATCGCCCTGCCGTCTACCGCGGTCGGCGGCAAGTTTTCGCGCATTGCGATGTCCCTCAAGGAGGGCGCCGGCGTTACGACCACGCGTTCCCACGTGCAGACGATCGTCACGGAGTACGGCGTGGCCCAGCTATTCGGCCAGAGCCTGCGCGAGCGGGCCAAGCGCCTGATCGCGATCGCCCACCCCGACTTTCGCGATGAACTAACCGTCTACGCCCGCAAACACCACGACCTGTAGGCGCCCGCCGCCTGCTGCCGGGCGTAAAAAGAGGATGAACGCCGGGCGTCCCCTCCGGCGTTCATCACGCCAGAAGTCTCGCCGCCGGCGCATCGTCTGCGCAGTGCCGAATGTCACCCAGCACGAGGAGACCTGGGTCCCGGCTGGATGGGCTCCACCGAGGTCGCCAGGGCCCGCTCGGGCCGGTACTTGGGCCGCCTGGGACCGCTACATCGTCCGCTTCGGCCCACCCGTTTGGGACGGGCGACTCCCAGCCCCTCCCGTGTCTACGCGGGCCAAATGGCCCCCGGTGTTAGGGAGACCTGTCGCTACGGGCCGAGGGGCGTGCGGCGCACCATAGGCACATGCTCGCCGACTCCCAGTTACCCATGCGCCGACTGCTCATCGTCAGTCAGCACCGCGCCGCCACCGAGGCTCTCTGCGATCACCTCTCGCGCCATGGCTTCATCGTCGCTCAGGCGTCGTGTGAGTCCGCCGCGCGTGAGGCCGCAACGGCCCGGCCGGACGTGGTGCTGCTCGATGCCGACGTCGCGGGGGGATGGCGGCCATTGGTGGCAGCGCTCAGCGATCTGATCCCCGCGGAGCGGATAGCGGTGCTGGCCTCCTATTGGCATGCGGACGAGCAGCGCGAGGCGGTCGCCAGCGGGATTGGCGGAACCTTGCTCAAGCATTTGGACGGAAGCGCGCTGGCCCGCCAGCTGCGTGCATTGAGTGAACCGAACATCGTGACGAATACGCCGACTCCCGAGTTTCCAGGCATTCCGGCCATCATCGACGGCTCTGAGGCGATCGCCTACGTCGAGACGCGGATCAGCGAGGGCGCTTGCGCCTACCCGATCACGCCCTCCACGACCATGGCCGCGGTGTATCAGGTGGCCGTCGCCAACGGCACCCCCAACCTGTGGGGCACGCACCTCAAGTTCATCGAAACCGAGTCGGAGCATTCCTCTGCCTCAGCCGCCGAAGGCTTCGCCCTGGCGGGCGGCCGGGTAACGAACTTCACCGCGGGCCAGGGCCTCATCCTTATGAAAGAGGTCCTGTACGTCATCGCCGGCAAGCGCCTGCCGGCCGTGTTCCACATAGGGGCCCGCGCCCTGACCAGCCAGAGCCTCAATATCCATGCCGGTCACGACGACGTGATGGGTGTCGCCGACTGCGGCTGGGGCATCTTCTTCGCTCGCAACTGCCAGGAAGCGGCGGACCTGACGGCCATTGCTCGACGCGTCGCTGAGGACAGCGAGACGCCCTGGTTCGTGGCCCAGGACGGCTTCCTGACGACCCACACGATCGAGAACGTCCTCCTGCCCGAGGACGAGCTTCTGAAGCGCTTCGTGGGTGACCCGCGCGAGACGGTCCGCGACCTCTTCGATCCCAAGGACGCGCTCATGTCGGGCGTGGTCCAGAACCAGGACTCATACATGAAGGGCCGCATCGCGCAGCGCTCCTGGTACGACCGCCTGACCGAAATCTCCGAGCGGGCGATGGCCGAGTGGGCGGCCCTGACCGGCCGCAAGTACGGCCTCATCAACGCTTACCGGACCGAGGACGCCGACTACATCATGGTCTCGATGGGGACCATGGCGGACACTGCGCTCGCGGTCGTCGACGCTCTCCGCGACCAGGGCCGCAAGGTCGGGTGCGTGAC
>JAYUDR010000174.1:0-4484 GCA_043739665.1 Chloroflexota bacterium | reverse complement strand
TGACCCGCTGGCCACGTGTGACGCGGGTCAGGAAGGTGACCAGGCCGCGAGTCGCAGCGTCGGCGTGGTGGAGGTCCTCGATCAACAGCGCGACCGGCTGCCGCTCACCCAGGCGCTCCAGGAGCCCCACCACGGCCTCGAACATGCGCGCTTCGCGCCACTCGGCGGCGGCGATCCGCGGCCGATCAGGCAGCAGCTCCAGCCCGGCGAGTCGGGGCCTGATCCCGGGCACCAGCCTGGCAATGGCGTCGCCTGTGGGCCCGACCAGGGCGGCCAGCGTCTCATCGGGGAGTGGAGCGAGCAGGTCCTCCAGGGCGGCGGTGATCGGCGCGTACGGCACGCCGGACGTTGCCGGCAGAGCCACGCCATGGACCGAGGCGAACGGCTCGGCCAGAGAGCCGATTCGTCGCCGGGTCTCGCCCAGGAGTCGGCTCAGCCCCAGGCCCGCCGTAGCCGACAGAACAAGGGCATTGGGCCTGCCGTCTGCAGCGCCCTGAAGCCCAACGGCGATCCGCTCGAGCTGGGGCTCACGACCAATGAAGAGTTTGCTCGAGATCCGCCAATTCGTGGAGCGTTCGTCATGGTTGCGGCCCATGCCGCTCCTGTCGTGGCTTGTCATCGTCACCATTCGGGGCCCCAGAAGGCGACACCGCACCGCGCGACACCCGACCTTCCCTCGATGCCAAGGGTAACCGGATCGAGCGCACGGGCGGACGGCCATTTCGTACCGGGCACTGGCCGCTGGGCGACGGCGCCGTGCGACGGCACTGGCCGCTGGGCGACGGCGGCGGCGGCACACGCGGCCGCCCGGGGGCCGAGGCCGTAATATCGACTGGTGAGCCCCAGACATCCCAACAACACCCTCAATGAGCTGTCGGGCGAGGAGTGGCTCTACTTCACCAAGTCCGTGTGGGGGACGGCGTACCCCTCCGAACTCGGCCATGCCGCGCGCAAGCAGCACGGCGCCAACAAGCCTCCCCGGTTGATGGCGAAGCTGATCGAGTTCTTCACCACCACGGGCGAGCTCGTGCTCGACCCATTCGCCGGTGTCGGTGGCACGCTCCTGGGCGCCGCCATCACACGCGGCCCGCGACGCGCCCTGGGGTTGGAGATAGAACCACGCTGGGTGGAGGTCTACACCTCGCTGGTCCGCGAGCTGGCTGCGGAGCGCGGCGGCAAGGGCCCCGTCGTGGCCGACATCGGTACGTCCGACCCGGTCGGGCAGCGCGGCTTCGACCCGTCCGGCCTGGAGATGCGTCTGGGCGACTCGCTGCTGCTCCTACCCGGGCTGGAAGCCGACAGCGTCGATTTCGTGGCCACCGACCCGCCTTACAACATCCAGCTGCCGATCACGATGTCCGGTGGGAAGCTGGCCGAGGCGCACTCAAATCGGCGGACCGACTACGCGATGGTCACCGAGCACGCCGGCGACCTGGCCAATAGCCCCGACTACCCGGCGTTCCTTGACCGGATGGAGCAGGTCTTCATCGAACTGGTGCGCGTCCTACGACCGGACAGATACGCCGCGGTTATCGTCCGAGACGCTTATCAGGAGGGGCGGTACATCTTCACGGGCTCGGATCTCGCGGATCGTGCGACCCGCGCCGGGTTCACTTTGAAGGGCGACGTGATTTGGTACCAGGCCGGGACGAGGTTGCGGCCTTACGGGTACCCGCGGGCTTTTGTGCCGAATATTTCGCACCAGCACGTTTTGGTTTTGCGGCGGGAGGCGCCCCGGAAGAGGTCGCGAGCGAGGGCACGGTAGCGGCGGCTGGCCCGGGCGTGCTCCGAGCCTTCATATAGGCCTCGAGCAGGCCGCTCGTTTCGGCATCCTCGGCGACCGTGTCAGAGCCCTGTGCCGCGGGCACCTCGGGCTGGTCGGGCTGCTCGGGATCGGCAAATCCGTATTGGGGCATCGGCTCGGTCGTCTCGGGCTGGGGCTCCCGTTCGGCGCCTGTCACCTGCTCAGAATCGGCCAGAGTCATTCTGTGAACCCACCCCTGCCGTCCGTCCGGGCAGAGCACCAGCCAGTACGCACCTTGGCGGTCCAGCAACTGGACCTCGTCGCCCTGGTCGAGAACGCCGATCTCGGTCGCGCGCAGTTCGTCGGGCGAGTCCAGGAGACGAACCAGCCGGTATCCGATGTTGCGGCGCTCGTAGTTCTCGAGCGGCCTGACGCCTGCGCCTTTGAAGGACATGTGGGGAGCTTCGGTCGCGGCCCGGAGCGGATCCGTCCTACGCGCTTGTTGTAGCGACGGCCGGCGCCAGCGTGGCATAAGGGACTCGTCAACCGCCTGCAGGCCCGTCGCGGCCTGCCCCTCCAAGCCTGTGGCTGCGGCGGCGGCGAGGAGCGAGTTCGCCGGGTCATCTTCTTCGCGACGTTTCCTGCCGAAGAACGCGAAGGCGGCCCAAGCAGTCAGCCCCAGTAGAAGGGTGACAAGCGTCGGAGCAAGTTGATTCATCAGTTGCGAAGCCCCGGAGCGGCTGGCCGCCAGCACCGCTTCCAGCCTGGCGCTGCTACCGGTCGTCCCGGAGAGGTCCAGCCCACTGGCGATGCCGTTGGCCTGCGCCAGCCAACCGGCGGGGTCGTTGCCGGCGGGATTGCCGATGCCGGGGGGTGCGGAACCGCCACTCGCGGCACCGATCAAGGCCGGGGCGGCCGAGGCTGGGGTGGTTGGCGTCGGAGCATGCGTCGCCGGCGGCGGGGTCGGCACGACCGGAGCCGGAGTCACGGGTACGGGCGTTCGGACCGGAGCCCTGGTCGGGGCAGGAGGTGGCGGCGGCGGTGGGGGCGGGGTCGGAGTCGGGGCGGGCGGCGGAGGCGGAGTCGGGGCGGGAGTCGGAGTCGGGGCGGGAGGCGGTGGCGGAGTCGGAGTCGGGGTCGGTTTGGGCGTCGGGGTCGGTTTGGGCGTCGGAGTCGGCGTGGGAGTCGGAGTCGGCGTCGATTTGACGACCAGTGTTCCGCCGGGGTAGTCCGCGAGCGCGGTGTGTGGGTAGGGATCGTTCTGCCATGCTCTGAACACGATCGGGTACGAGCCCAGGATCAACGTTGGAGTGATGTTGGCCGTTGTGACCGTGAGCTGGACACCGCCCTTCCAGGCAGTCGAAGTCATGGTGGGTATCGTGAATTGGGCGAGTTGCGTGCTACCGCTCCATGCTTGCACTCGCCAAGGACGTACGCCCGTGCTGTCCGTGTAGGTAACTGCGAACGCAACCGTTGTGCCGACAACCGCGGGGTTTGGGGAAACCACAGGCTGGGACAGCTTGCCCGTCACAGCCGCCGCCACAGATCCCGTGGCGAACACCGCAAGAAGCAGCGCCATTCCCAGCGCTGCCAGCGCTTTGGTGCGGAGTCCGGCATTTCGCCGGACAGTAACGCCCGTCATGGAAGCGAGAATGGGACGGCAGGGGGATGCCAGCAATGGTACGGCGGTCCTAGCGCCCAGGACCCATGCGGTGTCCGGGCGGATGTAGGGCCCATCGCAAGTGACCCGAAGTAAACTCGACCGCACCTTTGCGACCCGACTTCTGGAACTCCCGGCCGATGGAGCCAGCGCCTCCAGGTCCCTTCGAACCGTGACGATGCGCACTGCGCCGGACAAGCGTCGACCGGCGGCAACAGGCCTTGGGACCCCCCGATTCTGCCCCTTTGGTAGGGTCACCGGTCGCTCTTGACCGACCGGCCCGGGACATCCGGCCCGCATCGCGCGCCCATTGGCCCTACTCGGGGCAGGCTCCATCGGCGAAGCTCCCCGTCAAGAGAACGCTGACACCACCTGCAGCGACATCACGATGCGGACAGTGACCGCACTTTGGGCCCACACAAGCCCATCCCTAGACCCAATAGAGGCGGCCACATGACCACTAGCAACTCCCCGCGCGACATCGACGTAGTCCTGAGGGACGGCTCGTCGGTCCGTATTCGGGCGGCCAAGCCGAGCGACGAAGCGGCAACCGTGGCCTTCCTGAACGGCCTCTCGGACACGTCCCGAACGCTCCGCTTCGGCCATGGAGCTACCGATCTGGTCGCGACCGCCAAGGGTTGGACCGACGCGGACTGCACCGACTGCTGCGTCCTGGCTGTTCTCGGTGGCGAAATCGTCGGCCAGGCCAGCTACGACCGCCTCGCGCCGGATCGGGCCAAGGTCGGCTTCACCGTCGCGGACTCCTTCCAGGGTCGCGGCGTCGGCACGCTGCTGCTCAAGCGCCTTGCCGAAGCGGCCGAGGCGGACGGCATAGCGCTCTTCGAGGCCGATGTCGTGCCAGACAACCACCGAATGCTTGAGGTGTTCAAGGAGAGCGGCTTCGGGATAACCATGAAGAGCGAGCCGGGCCTGGTCCGCGTCCAGTTCCCCACCTCGATCACACCCGACGCCCGTGCCCGTTTCGAAGCCCGCGAGCAGATTGCCGCGATGAACGCCGTCCGGGGCATGCTGGCCCCGCGTTCGATCGCCGTGATCGGCGCCGGCCGCAAGCGCAAGACC
>JAYUDR010000173.1:0-11164 GCA_043739665.1 Chloroflexota bacterium | reverse complement strand
CGCAGCAACTTCGCACCCAGGAACGGCGGATTGCCCACCACCACGTCGGCCGCCGGCCACTCGGCCTCACGTGGATGGCTCGGGTCCGTCAGATCGAGCAGGGCGTCTTGCTCGCGGATGTTGTTGAGCGGCTGGAGGACCGGGTTCGTCGGATGCCCGAGGCCGTGGGCGAGCATCCACTGGATCTGGCCGATCCAGATCGTGACTCGGGCCAGTTCCGCCGCAAATGGGTTGATCTCGATGCCAAGCAGGTTCTGTGGTCCAACCTGCGGAAACTCCTGAGGGATGCGCAGCACGAGCGAGCCCCATTGGATGGCCTCGTATTCGAGGTCCTTGAGGAGCTGCAGCGATATGTACAGGAAGTTGCCGCTGCCGCACGCGGGGTCGAGGACCCGGATGGCGCGCAGGCGTTCGAGGAAGCCACCGAATATGCGCTCGGGGTTCAGCTCGGCCGGAGTTCGGGCCGTCACCTTGCGTCGGGCCAGGACGAGCGCCGTGATCGCACCTTGCGTCTGCGCCCAGTCGCGCCGGAGCGGCTCCATGAGGACTGGCTCGACAAGCCGCAGGATCGAAGTTCGGTCGGTGTAGTGGGCGCCGAGCTGGGCGCGCTGGTCGGGGTCCAGGCCCCGCTCGAACAGCGTCCCGAAGATCGCCGGCTCGATCTGGCTCCAATCGAGCTTGGATACCCGGCCGATTGTCTCCATCTCTGCCGGTGAAAGCGCGATCACCTCGGCGTCATCGAAGAGACCGCCGTTGAACCATTCGATCCGCTCGACACCGAAGAGACCGCCACCCTTGGCCATCTTGCCAAAGAGATCGTGCAGGGCGGCAGAGAAGGCCGACGCATCGCCCTTGGTCGCGCTCGCCAGCCGATCGATCAGGTTCTTGGGCAGGATGCCGGCATCCTCGGCAAACATGGCGAATAGCAGGCGATCGAGGAAGTGGGCGACCGTGTGGGGGTGGTGGCCGCGGGCGCGGAGCGCGGTGGCCAGATCGGCAAAGTCCTTGGCGGCTCGTTCGGTCAGCTCCTCGCGGAGACGCGTCGGGCGCAGGGTCTCGGGGTCGGTGAAGACGGCGCGCAGGATGCGCAGCGGTTCGCCCGGGTCGGCCGCTAGATCGTCAAGCGTGAACCGATACACCCGAGGCACGGTGTTGGTGAAGTTGGTGTGGACCTCGAAGCGGGCGAGGTCGCACACGACGAGCAGCGGCGGATTGCCCAGGGCCTCGCGGTATCCGTTGAGCTGCGAGTAAGCGGCCGCAAGGTCTTTGCGCTTGCCCTTGTACTCCCAGGCGAAGTGGTCGCGCATCCAAACGTCGGCCCAGCCGTCGCCACCCTCGGCCTTGCCGGCGCCCTTCTCGAAGGCGTACCAGTCGCCGGTCGGATCCGCGTCGTTGGGCGTGGGCTGGCCGAGCATCCGGCACAGGTCGATGAAGTGCTCCTGCGCCGCGGCCCTCTCGGCCCGGGTGCTGCCCTGCCACTTCGCCACGAACTCAGCCGGTGTCAGCGTTCTGCCCTCCTGCTCGGGGTTGCACCCGTTGCCTGAGTGTACAGACTGGGCCTGGCGTCAGGTGGGCCGGGCGGTCGCGACCATGCGAACATCGTCGTTGGTACCGGCCCTCAGCTACTCCGAAGTCGAGGCCAGTGCCAATACAAGGATCAGGCCCACGAGGATCGCGGCCGTGAGGGCCTCCTGCCGCTCCTTCAGATCGCGTCGCTTCAGGAGCGAGGCCGCGAGGTTTGCCCCGGCGACTGCTGGGTTGCTTGGGTCAACGCGGAGCCACTCGACTCCGGCCAGCATTCCCAGTCTGTCGGCGGGCACGTCGAACGTCGCCAACGGGATGACAGGCTTCTTGGCGGCCAGGGCCGCCCCGATCTCTTGATGCACGTATTGCGAGACGGACGACGCCTCTGTCAGCAAGACCACGAGGACGTCGGTCTGCTGGATGGCGTCAAGGATCTTCTTGCCTACGAGGGTCCCAGGCTCCGGGTGCTGCTCAGAGATCCAAACCTCAATGCCACTGGTCGCGAGCTGATCGTGGATGGCCGCAACGGCGCCCTTGTCGCTGTAGCTGTGACTCAGGAAGACTTTGTACGCCATCTTCTGTTTGACCCCTTCAGGTCCAGCGACGCGACGGACTGGCCCAAACTCTACTCTGCTAACAATCCGCGCATGGTGTGACATCAGCCCGCGATCCGGATGACTAACGCCCCCTTCACGTCAATCTAGCGTCATCGACCGTACTCGTCCACGCTACGATGCGAGCCTCCGTCATACCCAATCACCTGAGGGAGTCTTCATGTCGGATCCTTTCGGCACGCCTCCAGTTCCGACGCCGGATCTGCCTCCTCAACAGCAGGCACAGGCGCCGTTCGTCGCCGCCGCCACGCCCGCACGGCCTGCCTTTTCGGCCCCTGCATCACATGCGTATGCAGGCCAGCCACCGCAGGGCTATCCGCCGCAGGCCGGTCAGCCTTATGCCGGCCAGCCGCTAGGCTATCAGCAGCCGTACGGCTACGGTCAGCCCGCGTTCAACGTGAACGTCTCGGCTCCCGCGATCGTTGTGGCACCACCTTCAGGTCCCGGCTTCGGCGTTCGGGCCGTCTGGTTTGTGTTCATCGGCTGGTGGCTCGCCGGCTTCATGATCGGACTCGCCTACTTCCTCGCGCTCACGATCATCGGCCTCCCCGCTGCTTTCTACCTCTTCAACCGTATACCGATCTTCCTGACCCTCCGCGGGCGTACCAAGACCTACCGCACAACCATGGGCCCCGACGGAACCACAACCATGCTCCAGGCCGTGAACGTCGAGCAGCGCCCGATGCTCCACCGAGCCCTCTGGTTCGTCTTCGTGGGTTGGTGGTTCGGCGGACTCTGGATGGGTCTCGCGTACATCCTCTGCCTCACGATCATCGGCCTCCCGATCGGCCTCATGATGTTCGACCGAACCGGCGGAGTCATGACTCTGCTTCGCTACTAAACACCGCACTTCCCGAAACCCAGAGAGACCCGCAAGGCGGGAGCCGGCGGGTCTCTTCATGTGTGCGCGTTGCGGCTGACGTCATTCTCGGCGCTCGCTGGCGAGAGCGGGAGGTCCTCACGCGATGCCTCCTTGCGGGCCTCTTCAGCAAGCCATCGTGATGGATCGCCAAAGCCGATCCGGTCCCCAGCCTGGGCGGCAGTTGCTACCTAGCCGTTATTGCCCTGGCAGAGAAAGTCCGCGTCGAAACCGCCGGCGAGATACTGGACCAGTGCGACACGGCCGCCGGTGAAGCCTCTGGCGCTGCAGATGCCTACCGCCTGCTCGGCGGAGTTGGCACCCGCAACCCAGCTCGGATAGGCAGAGAAGTCAAACGTGCCGCCGGTGATCTGGTTCCACTGGTATTGAGTCGAGTAGAAACCGATGCCGGCGGTGTCTACCGATTGAAGATACGCGACCTCGCCCTTGAGAGCCGCAACGTTGAGCGTGGTGTCGGGCCGCCAGCTGTTGATGATCTCGACGTCGAGCCACCACACGTTTGGGGACGGCGTGCTGGTCGCGCCCGCTGGGGCCAGACCCAGGGAGACATAAGCGCCGACCGCCGTCCTGTAGGAATCGGCCGCCGCGTTCCAGCCGTAGTCGTAGGCGCAATCGGAAGTGTCTGATCCGGGCACCGCTGACGTGTCGCATGGGCGCGGGGAGGTTTGGTTGCTGGGCCAGCGGGAGGAAAGAGCAGGTCCGGGGTTACCGGTGTTGGCGTAGAGCTGCGCCTTCACTCCGCCTGCCCACTCGAGCTCGGGCGGGCCATCGCCCGTACTCAGACAGGGGTTGGCGCTGAAGACCTTCCCATGGTTCACGCCGACGATCCCGAACTCGGCGTTGGCGGGAAATGGGCTGCCGCACTGCGGGTAGGAGATGTCGAACCAGCACGGTGTCGCCCCGGTGTTGCAGCTGAGAGCATGCTGCCAGTTGATGCTGACTTCGGCCACGGCCGCGTGGACCCCGATCGTGCCAGAGACCAGGACGCCGACGCTCAAGACAGTAGCCAACTTGTTCGGGAAGGCGCCTCGCTGGAGTCTGTCGGGTCGCGCTTTGCCGGCCAGCACGTATGCGTCGAGGACAGCCCACAGGTGGTAGACGAACAGCATCAGATCGAGGATCAGCAGGCTCGTCAGCAACCTCTGGTCCGGAGTCACGCCGAACAGCGAGCTGCGGTCGAAGATCAGGATCATGGCGAAGACGCCCAGGACCGCCAGCATCGGGAGCGCCACGATGGCAGCGCGGCCGCGATTCCCTAGCGAAGCCTGTCCAAGGCCCGGGAATAGGAAAGACAGCAGCGCGGCCACAAATGGAGTCGTGAGCAACTCATATCCTCCGGGCCACGATGGTACGGCAATTCCAAGCGTGTAAGCCGCCGTCGAGCGCATGGCTGACGGTTTGCGAAGTCTGGGCCGCGCGCCGGGAGGAACTGTGCTGGATCCTGCCGAAGTGGGGGCAGAGCGCCGCCGGAACGTGGTACCCCCAAGCGGATTCGAACCGCTGATCTCAGCCTTGAAAGGGCCGTGTCCTAGGCCTCTAGACGATGGGGGCGAGGCGCGAATTGGCAGTTTAGCAGGGGATGGGCCTGGATCGCCGCGGAAAGTCAGCCATTGACAAGGAGGGCCAGGATTAGCGTTCCCGCGAAGGCGCCGGCGGCAACCACCGCCGATGTGCCGCCGACCAAGGCGAGCAGCAGAGCCTTGCCGCCTTCGCCGTTCTGGCCCGCGCGCCAGGTCATGAACGACGCTACAACGGTGTCTACGCCGAAGGCGAGACCGACCACAACGGCCGAGCTGATGAGGACCGGCACGGGCGTCGTGTGGCTGGTCATGGCGAAGGCCAGAAAGACTAGCGACCCGATCGAGAGGATCGAGAGAATGACCACGGCCGGCGAGAGGCCGCGCAGTCGATCGGGGAAGGTCAACGGGACCTTGGCCTCGTCATCGGCCGAGTCATCGGCCGCATCGTCCTGATTGGCGACGGGCACGGGGACGGGCAGCGCCGCGGCAGCGGGTACGGGCAGGGCAGCGGGTACGGCCACGGGAACGGCGACGGGCACGGGCGGCGCGGCTGGCACTGCCACAAACGGCGCCACAGCCTTTACCTGGGCGGTGCGCTCCCCCTCGTCGGGAGCCTCGGCGGCTAAGGCGTCCTGCGCCGAAGGAGCGGCCTCGATCGGGCTGGGCAGGCCTGGGCCAGAAACCGCAGTCTGATCGAACTTGCTTTGCGCCTGCCTCGCATCAGGGTTATCGCTCATGACTAGAGGTTATCAGGAGCCGGGCCAACTTCCAGGACCAGTCCTTCTCGAGCTGCTATATCGATGGCGAGAGTGCCCGCCTGGAGGTTTCGCGGCGCGAACGTTGTCCCCCACTCGACTCCAGGCCAGCCTACCTGGGTCACCCGCTGGCCCGAAAGGCCGGGCAGGTCCAGTTCAAGTCGCGCAGGCTGATCTGCCGCGTTGATGACGACGATGATCGACCGGTCGGACTTCTCAAGCCCGAAGAGCCCGTAGGCGGCCGCACAGTCGGCGGCTCCCAACAGCTCGAATCGACCGTGTCGAACGACCGGCTCGGCATGACGGAGCGCAATCAAGCCGGCATAGAAGTCACGCATTGGCCGATCTTGCGCCGCCGGATCCCACGGATAGGCGCGCCGGCAGTCCGGATCCTCGCGCCCTTCGATTCCGACTTCGTCGCCATAGTAGATGCAAGGCGCGCCGGGCAGCGTCATCTGGATGAGCGCCGCCAGGCGCAGGGCATTGGCATCGCCGCCCGCCAGAGAGATGAAGCGCGGCGTGTCGTGGCTGTCGAGCAGGTTCAGCTGCAGTGACGTGACCTCAGGCGAGTACGTAGCCATGACGCTCGCCAGCCGCCGCCCAAACTCGGGGCCGTCGATCGGGCGAACATTTCGGGCGTACTCGTGCGTCGTGGCCACGAGCGCCGCGTCCAGTCGGCCGGCCCCGACAAATGACAGGATCTCCTCGGCCAGGGGGTAATTCATGACGCCGTGGAATCGACCGCCCGCCAGCCACTCCGGCGCCGGGTTCCATAATTCACCGACGAGATAAGCATCGGGCTTCACGGCCAGGCAGCGGCGCCTGAACTCCTCCCAGAAGCCGGGTTCGCCGATCTCCTCCGGGACGTCCAGGCGCCAGCCATCGATACCGAACCGCAGCCAGCGCTCCGCCACGCCGTAGATGTACTCGCACACGGCCGGATTCGAATGGTTGAGCTTGGGCAAGGCCGGCATGTCCCACCAGGCCTGGTAGCCGAAGGCGCGTTCCGATTCGGCAGCCTGGCGAACGCCGGGGTAGGCGATCAGCCCACGTTGGCCCGAAAGCACCTCTGGGTCCAGGTAGAACCAATCGCGATACGGCGAGCCGGCCCCGTTCTCCAGAACGTGGTGGAACGGCCAGAAGCCACGGCTGGCGTGGTTGAAGACGCCGTCGAGGATGACCCGCATGTTCCGGGCGTGGGCCGAGTCCAGCAGCTCGCGCAGGGCCGCGTCGCCGCCCAGCAACGGATCGACCTTTTCGTAGTCGAAGGTGTGGTAGCGGTGGTTCGACGCGGACGCGAAGACCGGGGTCAGGTAGAGCGCGGTGATGCCCAATTCGCGCAGTTCGTCGAGGTGCTCGGCTATCCCGAGCAGGTCGCCGCCCTTGAAGCCGTGGGTCGTGGGCGGCGCATCCCAGCGTTCCAGGGCACCGGGCTTGGGCACGCGCCGGCTGCTCGCAAAGCGGTCCGGAAAGATCTGGTAGAAGACGGCGTCGCGCACCCAGTCGGGGCCGTTTGGCCGTGGCACGGTCGGCGGCTCCGCCTTCATCGCCTGCCGGGCGCGGCGGCAGTGGAGCCGCGGATCATCAGGCGCGTCTCCAGGGTCTTATGCTCGGGCCGCTCCATGTCCGGGTTGGCGATCATTCGAAGCAGCAGCCGCGCCGCCTCCTCGCCCTTCTGGCGGATCGGCTGGTGGACCGTCGTCAGTGGCGGGTTCGAGTGGCGCGAGACGTTCAGGTCGTCGAAGCCGACGATGCTGAGGTCCTCCGGCACGCGCAGACCCAGCTCGCCGGCAGCCCACATTGCGCCGATGGCCATGACGTCGGACATCACCAGAACGGCGGTGGGCCGAAGGTCGTCCTCCCAGATGCGATGGAATGCGGCCACGCCACCGTCGAACGTCGCCGGCCCGACGACCACGCGCTCGTCGGGGAGCTTGACGCTGCCCAGCTCGAGGCCCTGGCGGTAGCCGGTCAGACGGCGCCAGGCCACGCTGTCGGTTGGACCGGCCGAATACTCGAACAGGCCCGCCGTGTTTGGCTCCATGCCGATGACGACGAACTCGCGATGGCCGAGCCTGAGCAGGTGACGGGCGGCCGATCGGGCGCCAACTTCGTCATTCGATTCGACCAGACCGTGCTCCGGCAGAGCGCCGCCGTCGACGATGACCATGGCCAGCCCGGCCCGTCTGATCTGCTCCACCTCCGGGTGGTCCTCGGACAACCCGACGACGATGAACCCATCCACGGTGGCTCGCCCGATCGCGCGCACGAGTGAGCCGTGGAGGGGCGAAACGAAGAGCAGGCCGTAGCCGGCCTGGTCGGTCTGGGCCGCAACGCCGGCGCACAACTCGGCATAGAAGGGGTTGGCGAAGGCGACGCTCAGCACCTGTGGCGTCAGCAGGCCGATCGTTTGAGTGGCTCTGATGGTGGCGCCGTCCGCCGTCGTCCGGGTGGCAACCCCGGCCAGGGAGCGCGGCTTATAGCCGAGCGCGTCGGCGACGGCCCGGATGCGGGCGGCAGTGGCCGAGTTAAGGCGCTCCGGAGAGTTGAAGGCGAACGAAACGGCTGCCTTTGACACACCCGCTTCCGTCGCCACATCGGCGATGCGCGCCCGGCCCTTCTTTGTCTCCACGCCGACCTCTTCGCTTGTCGCGGGGCGGTTCGTGTCGTGAGGGCCGCCGACCCTCGCACGCTATCGGCGCGGGGAGTGGCTGTCAACGTGGGCCGCGCGGCGGGCGCTCGGCGGGCGCGGGGGCGAAGCGCGTGGCCATTCGCCGGTCGAGGAACCGAACCCGTGGGAGAATGGGGACGCGCCGCACATTGGGTGAGCGCGATTGGTTGTGACGGCCAATTTGGAGGCCCACCGATGCGACTGGTGACGATCCGACCCCCGACCGGCGATGCAGCCGATCCCCACCTGCACCAGGTGGCAGTGGTGTTGGCGAGCGGACGTTTGCTGCCGCTGCTGGCACTGGCTTTGTTGGTGCCGGACAGGCTGGCCGAGGAGATCAATGGCCTGGACCTGGCAACGGTACTGGCCCTCGACCCAGGACTCGGTGCGATCCGTGGAGCCCTCGGGCAGGCCGACGCAGCCGCTCTCGAGGAGACATCCCTCGACCCGGCGACGGTTCGGCTGGCCCCCCCGATCCCGCGGCCCGGCAAGATCATCGGCGTCGGCTACAACTACCTCGACCACATCCGCGAGCAGGGGCTGGAGCGCCCGGCTCGGCCCGTTCTGTTCTCGATGTTCGCCAACGCGGTCGTCGGCGACGGCGGCCCGATCCGGCGACCGGCCGGCACCCACGCCCTGGACCTGGAGGCCGAGCTGGCGGTCGTCATCGGGCGGCGAGCGAGTCGCGTCGCGGTGGCCGATGCGCCGCGATACGTGGCCGGCTACACCGTGGCCAACGACGTCACGGCGCGCGACTGGCAGGGTCAGGCGAAGGCTCTGCGACCCGGCGAGAAAGGCGACGGCCAGTGGCTACGGGCCAAGGGCTCCGATACGTTCCTGCCGCTCGGTCCCGTGCTGGTCACCGCGGACGAACTCGCCGACGGACGCGGCCTCCGAGTCCGGTCATGGCGCACGGCCGCATCCGGCCCGGACGCCGGCCGCCCCTTCCAGATGCAAGACGGCAACACATCGGATCTGCTTTTCGGCATCGCGGAACTCATCTCGATCATCAGCCATGAGGTGACGCTCGATCCGGGCGACGTCGTCGTCACCGGCACGCCGAGCGGCGTCGGCGTGTTCCGCGAGCCGCAGGTGTTCCTGGAGCCGGGCGACCTGGTGACGGTCGAAGTCGAGCACATCGGCAGCCTGACGAACCCGGTCACGGATGAGGAAGGGCGCACGCCCGAAGGTTCGCCGGCGGCCCGTTTCCTGGCGGCGCATGCCGGTCGCCCTGGAGGCCAGGGGTGAGCGAGCCCGGCGCCCCTTCGCCCATCGCGGCCGCCAGCTCGATCGACCTCCGCATCCCGCGGACCATGCGGGCCCTCGTCAAGGCCCGCCCCGAGGCAGGCGCGGAACTGCGCGAAGTCCCCGTCCCGCGCCCCAGGCCCGGGGAAGTGCTGATCCGCTTGGAGGCCGTGTCCCTGTGCGGCACCGACCTCCACATCTACCGCTGGGATCCGTGGGCTCAAGGCCGCCTGGGCAAGTATTTGCCCCGCATCTTCGGCCACGAAATGGCCGGGCGGGTTGTGGCGCACGGGCCGGGGACCGGGGCCGTCCCCCTGGGGACCCGCGTGGCCGCCGAGACCCACCTTGTCGACTGGACCTGCTATCAGTGCCGGACCGGCCGCGAGCACGTTTGCGCCAACCTCCGCATTCTCGGAGTGGACGCCGACGGCGCCTTTGCCGAGTACATGTGCCTGCCCGAACGCAACGCCTGGCCATCCGAAGGACTGTCGCCGGAGATCGCCGCGATCCAGGAACCGATGGGCAACGCCGTCTTCGCCACGTTCGTGGAGGAGATCACGACGGCCACGGTCGCGGTCCTGGGCTGCGGACCGATCGGGCTGATGGCCGTGGCGATTTGCAAGTTCGCCGGCGCGTCGCGGGTTTTCGCCACGGACGTCATGCCGCACCGGCGCGAGATGGCGGCCCGCATGGGCGCGGATTGCGTGTTGGACGGCGCGGGCGATGTTGTGGCGGAGATCCGCCGCGAGACCGGCGGCACGGGCGTGGACGTGGTCCTGGAGATGAGCGGCGCCGAGTCGGCGATCCATCAGGCCTTCGAGATGACGACCAACGGCGGCCGCGTCTCGCTGCTCGGCCTGCCGTCGCGTCCGGTCACCATCGACCTCAACGACGCGATCATCTTCCGCGGCCTGCGCGTCTACGGCATCACCGGCCGCAAGCTTTGGGAAACCTGGTACAAGACCGCGGCGCTCCTCCGCGAAGGCCTGGATGTCCGCCCGATCATCACCCACAGGCTGCCACTGAGTCGCTACGCCGATGCCTTCGAGCTTCTGGCTCAGGGCGTCGCCGGCAAAGTCGTACTGCTGCCGCAGGAGGGCTAGTTCGATGGCGAATGAGTCGACCGGGCCGAAAGGTTCGCGCCCCAACCCACTCGGCTTCGTGGCCGATGAGATCGAAGAACTCAAGCGCCAGAACCTGTACCGGCCGATGCGGGTGCTCAGCTCACCTCAGGCGGCCGAAGTCGTCGTCGACGGAGCGCGGCTGATCAGCCTCTCGTCGAATAACTACCTGGGCCTGGCCACGCATCCGCGGCTCGTCGAGGCCGCCCTTGCAGCGACCCACGACTTCGGCGTCGGCTCCGGCGCAGTTCGGACGATCGCCGGGAACATGACGCTCCACGAACAGCTCGAGTCGGAGCTGGCTGCTTTCAAGCACACCGAAGCCGCTCTAACGTTCCAATCGGGCTTTGCCGCCAACACCGGCGTCATTCCGGTAGTGGCCGGCGAGGCCGACCTGATCGTCTCGGACGCGCTCAACCACGCCTCGATCATCGATGGCATGCGGATGAGCAAGGCGCCGCGGGTTGTTTTCCCGCACAAGGACGTGGTCGCGCTGCGCGAGCTTCTGCGGGCGGCGCGAGAGAAGGGGCGGCCCGGAACCGGCGAGCCGTACCGTCTCATCCTCGTGGTGACCGACGGCGTCTTCAGCATGGACGGCGACATCGCACCGCTGCCCGAGATCGTGGCCGCGGCCGAGGAATATGGGGCGGCCGTGATGGTCGACGACGCCCACGCCGCGGGAGTGCTGGGGCGCAACGGCCGCGGGACCGTTGATCATTTCGGCCTGCACGGCCGGGTCCACATTCAGGTCGGGACGATGAGCAAGGCGATGGGCGTGCTGGGCGGCTACGTTGCCGGCAGTCAGGCGCTGCGCGATATGCTGATCCAGCGGGC
>JAYUDR010000172.1:0-1616 GCA_043739665.1 Chloroflexota bacterium | reverse complement strand
CGCGAGCATGTCCAGGTCCTCGCCTTCAACGGCGAGAGCGCTCAGCCCTGGAATTGCCAACAGTTCCGGGAGCGAGTGACCGCGCCGAACTCTATCGAAGAAATCGCCCACGGCGCCATTCTCGGAGGCGAGGTATCGCGCAAAGAGGCCGCGCCTATCACGGAAGCGGATCGCATCCCCGATTGCTGCGCAGTCCTCGATGGCGGCCGCGAGCTGTGCCAGAAGCCGCGCGACGACGTACGTTTGGACCAAGGCCCCTGTTCCGTTGCGCTTCGCGATGGTCTCCGCCTCGCTCCGGTCGACGACGTGCATGAGGCTCTCGACCACGATGCCGATCTCGTCCGCGTCGACGGCGGACCGATAGAGGGCGAGCGCGGTCGCCGGGTGTGTGTAACACGTCTTGCCGGCGAATTCCTTGAGGAAGATCCGGTCCTCGTCAAGCATGACCAGCCTCCGGTGACGGTCGCGAACTCAGTACAGCCCATGAGCTTCGGGCAAAGCTCGGGTCTCGCCGCGAATTATGGAGCCGCTGCGCCACTCGTGCCCAAGGCCGCTGGGCGAACGGGACATGGCAGGCGCTGACTCTTCGGACAGCAGCGGGGTCGGTTGTTACTTCGGCCTCAAGTCCACTTACCCCGACCAGATCGCTCGTCGCACGAGGCTGATCAGCCTTTTGTCCTTGCGGCACGCTTTGCGATGTTGCCAACATCTAGCTCGAATCGCGTCAGTAGCCAGGCCAGTCGGACGAGTCCGTGCGCGGATTCTTAGTTGCGAAGACCGCGACCGAGCCGAAGATCTCATCTTCAACGGAACGTCGATGAATCTGGAACCATTGCGACGATCCTGGGCTCATGAACCCGCTCGGGGTATCGATCTTCGGCGGAAGCACCGCCAAGGTGAGCACGGACCGCCCTTGAGACCCGCATCACGGGACACTCCCCGTGGTCCGGACTGGGACTTTCGGCTCATGGTGCGTCGATGCCCATGGGGTCACGATCCGCGGCAGGAAGCCGTGAGGCTCATGACCGGGAGAATCGCCAGACCATGCTTGACTTTGCCCATCTCGCGCCGGAGACGGTCTTGACCTACGCGGCCGTGGCCGTCGCGTTGATCGGCGCCCTGCTGGGAACGGCCGGTTTCGCGTTCACCGTGGTCCGCCGCCAGACGAAGCGTGTCGCCGAGCTGATGGACCAGCTCGCTTCATCGACCGATGCACGCCACCTGGCCAACGCCGGCGGTATCCAGGATCCGCGTCTGCGGGCCAGCTTCGGCCAGCTCGCCGAGCGCTTGACCGAGGTCTGGACGTTGGCCACCGTCGACCAGCTCACCGGCGTGCTCAACCGCCAGGCGGTCCTGACCGAGCTCGAGAAGGAGATCGATCGGGCCAGGCGCTACGCCCATCAGCTGTCGGTCGTCATGGTCGACCTCGATCACTTCAAGCGACTCAACGACTCGCATGGCCACGCCGCCGGGGATACCCTCCTGCGCCAGGTCGCCGATGTCCTGCGGACCAACCTTCGGGGGGTCGACGTGGTCGGCCGCTATGGCGGCGAGGAATTCCTGATCGTCCTGCCCGAGACCGACGTCGACGCTGCAGCCTCCCTGGCTGAGAAGCT
>JAYUDR010000171.1:0-4561 GCA_043739665.1 Chloroflexota bacterium | reverse complement strand
CAAGGCGGGGACCCGCTCCAGCCGAACGTTGGCGATGTTGCCGCTCCGAACAAGGTGGCCAGCGGTGATGCCGCTGGCGAGGGGCCGGTCGGCGATCCAGCAGACATCGCCGGTCTGGTGAGGCTTTCGGAGTACAGGCGCGCGGTCTTGAGTTGGGTGGCCGAGGACGCTTACCCCGTAAATGTCGACGTGGAGATCCAGGTCAAGCCCGCTGAGGGCGTCGTGCGCTTCAGCGTGCCGCCGGGCTTCACGGTGGTCCCGGGATCGATTGTCGGCATTACCGGCAGCCACGTTCATCCGCTGCCGGACGGCGGCTTCGACGAGCGCAGGCATGTCACCGTCTGGGGCGTGGCCACCGCCCGACCGCGTGGTCGTTTCGTGGTCAGGCCAGACCGCGAGTGGGCCTGGGACGAGCGAGACCTGCCCTTGCCGGCCGCCTATGAGCGCGGTGTGCCCAGGGCGCGCCGCTACTTCGACGCGCTCTCCCTGGAGCGCGGCGTCCGGATTCGGCCCCGGCTATCGACCGGCTTGCTGATCTTTCGGGCGACCCGTGCGCCATTCCTGAGCGCAACCTTCGTCCCCGTCCTGCTCGGTCTGGCCGTGGCGGCGCGCACCGGCTTCTTCGACCCCCTCACCGCCGTGATCACGCTCCTCGCCGCCAGCGCGGTCCACCTAGGCCTGAACGTAGCAAACGACGTCTTCGATACGCTGCTGGGTGCCGACGATGCGAACCCGACGCCCACAAAGTTCAGCGGCGGCTCCCGTGTTATCCAGAACGTTCTCGTCACGGTCCGAGAGATGTCGATGCTCGCGGTCGGCTGCTATGCCGCGGCCGTCGCTCTTGGGCTGCTGCTGGTAGTTCTGCGCGGCTCGCCGGCGCTGCTGGTCATCTCAGCCCTGGGCCTCTTCATCAGCCTCGCCTACACAATGCCACCCTTCAAGCTCGTGTATCGCGGCCTGGGTGAGATCGCCACGGCCATCGGCTTTGGGCCGCTGATGCTGCTCGGGGCCTACGCAGTTCAGTCGCGTGGATCCGTCTCTCTGGAGGCGTTCCTGGTGTCGCTGCCGGTGGCGCTCCTAGTGTCAATGATCCTTTACGTCAACGAGATACCGGATCGTGCCGGCGATGCGAAGGCGGGCAAGCGGACTCTGCCGGTGCGGTGGTCTCGAAAGACGGTGATTCGTGTATTCGACATCGCGGCCGTGGCCAGCTTCGCAGCAGTCGTGGCGAGTGTGGCAGCCGGGCTACTGCCGCTGCCGGGACTACTTGTCCTTGTGGCGATGCCGCTTGCCGTTCAGGTTCACGGGGGTCTGGTCCGTTTCTATGACGACGCTTACGCGCTTATGGAGACGATGGCGACGAACATCCAGCTCCATCTTTCAGTAGGCGTTCTACTGCTGGTGGGGTATTTGCTCGCGATCGCCGATCAGACCTTCCTGGGCCTTAAGCCCTTCCTGTGGTAGGTCCGCTGGCGCGTCGGCGCGGCCCGCGGTTTCGCCCTGTGGGGCAGTTGGGTCGTCGGCGAAGAAGCGCTCGAAGCCGGGAGTCCAGACGAGCCGCGCGTTTGAGCCGTCCTGATCCGTCATGACGCCGCATCCGGCGAAGCCCGGCAGCGCCGCCACCCAGGCAAGTCCTGATGGGCCCATGGCAAACGCAGCCGTGGCGTAGGCGTCTGCGAGAGTGAGGCTGGGCCCCACGATGGTGACGCTCAGCAGTCCCTCTGGGGCTCGCCCCGTCAAGGGGTTACGGATGTGCTCGCCGCGCTCGTAGGCCCCCGATGTGGCCACGGCTCCGTCGCGAATCGCCAGGACTGCGGCAAGGCGATCGGCGACGAACGGGTGTCGAATACCTACTCGCCAGCCCTCTCCGACGGCGACACTGCTGCCCGCCGGGTTGCCGCGCGCAACGATGTCGCCACCGCCATTGATGCAGTAGTTCCGGGCGCCAGCCGCCTCCAGCATCCGGCTCGCATTCTCGAGTGCCCAGCCCTTGACCATTCCTGTGGGATCGGGACGGCCGTCGGGTCGGTGCGCCCTGATGTCGAAATAGCCCTCGCTTGTCCACCGGACCTGGTCACACAAGGACATAATCGCGCGCAAGTCCGATCCCGCGTCGGTCTCCTCGAGCTCGCCTCGGATCAGGCGGCTGACTTCGCTGTCCGGCTTGTATGGGCTGAAGCGTCGGTCGATGTCGCGGAGATAGCTAAAGATTTCCTCCAGGGCGGCGGGGCTGACGGAAGCGTCGCGCACGTCCAGGCCAATTGCCGTGCCCATGATCTGTTCCACACGGCGCAGGCCGGGCAGGGGAGTCGTGGCAGACAGGGTGAGTGAGTGGTGCGTCTGTGCTCGTCCGGCGACGTCCTGGTCGGTCATGACGACATTATCGGGACTCCTGTCCCAATCAGCCGGCCCGCCGCGCCTCGGTGCGGGTCGGGCACGCACCCTCCCATTAGCCGCCCCGACTCAGCGGGCGTCACAGGCACGTCGCGAGAAGTTGTGCAATATTGCGTTCACGCGGCGGCGCGGCTGACTGGTAGCGTCGCCGCCATATTGTGCCCGAGGGGTTCCAGGAAGTGCCCTAGCGGTCCTTGGATCGCCAGAAAGTCAGCCAACTCGGCAGAAGGCTCGGCATCGGCATCAGCTCAGGCCGGCCGTCCGCGACCCAGGCCTTGTACCGTCTGTCGATTAGGGGCGCAATGCGGTCGTACGTTTCCCACTCATCGGGGACGTCGTAGCGATCCGCCCTTCGACCCAAGATCCAGCGCCAGTCCCTGGGGTAGCCGTATTCGGGCGCGTAGTAGGCCGCCGTGAATTGGGCGCCACCGGCAGTGAGCATGTCACTCGCCAGCCGGCCATCGGCCACATCCCGCAAGCCACAGGGCCTCCCGTCACGGGCCATGACGGCGGCCACCGCTCGGTCCGCTCCGGCACGGGTGACCCACTCCGAGTCGAGCATGTCGTGGTTGGTGAGCCAGGCCAGGTAGATGCCGATGTGGACATAGCCCTGCTCGGGCAGCTGGTCCACTGGGAAGGCGCCGTCCGTGTGCCAGCTCCAGAGGTCGTATTCGATGACTGACGGGTCTTCAGGCTGCATACCCCGATGCTAGCTGATGATCCAACTGGACGGGTGGCAGGCCTGCCTTTGGCCCGCGACTCCAGGGTCTCGGTGCTTAGGTAGTGGCTGGTGCCGAGGCGACTTCCTCTTGACCTTGGCATACTCGTGCCATGCGTACAGTGCAGTCGCGTGGCCCGTCGCCAAGCGCCACCCGGGCCGATCGGCCTGCCCAAGCCCGCGCATCGGACCGCCTCCATCTCCAGGCGCCCGCTCGGCCCCTGTGGCGGTACTACGTCGTCAGCACCTTCCTGGGCCGCGCTGCCCGGACCTACTCGCGGGTGCGTGTCGAGGGCGTCGAGCGCCTTCCAAAAGACCCCGCCGTTCTGTGCTTTAGCCACCAGAACTGGGCCGACCCGTTTTTTCTCTTTGCCGCGATGCCGCGTCGGCCCCGGTTTCTCTTCTTTGGCCCAGAGCAGGAGGACATGCGAAGAGGATTTAGAAACCGCCTGATGCGCTGGGGCGGCGTTACGGTGCCGTATCAGCCGGGGAATCGGGGCTTACTGGCAGCGACAGCGAGGGTCCAGCACCTGATCCGCGGTGGAGCATCGATTGCCATCGCCGGCGAGGGCCGAATCCACTCGGGCGAAGCGGTGATTCTGCCCTTCCGCGCAGGAGCCGCCTACGTGTCTTTGCGCGCCGGCGCGCCGCTGGTCCCGGTTGCGATCAGCGGCACGAGCTGGCTCGGCTTTCGGCGCACAGTCCGGGTCCGGATCGGCCTGCCGATCCAATGGCCTCCCATGTCGCTGGGGCGGCCGACCTCGGACGAGGTCACGCGCCTCACGGGCGAGGCTCAGTCCGCCATCGAGATTCTGGTGGCCGACTTCCCAGACCAGCCGAAGCCCGGACCAGTCGGGCGATGGCTGACGGAACTGTTTAACGAGTGGCCGGAGGGCTCCAGGCCGCAGGTTCCGCCTCGTCTCGAATCGTGAGACACACGGGCTGATCGCCCAAGTGCTTACCATCACGTCGGCGGTTCGGACGGCCATTCCGCAGGGCAAGCCCTTGGATATCCGCGCCGGGCCGAGCAGCGCGGTCTGCGATACTGCGGCGGACACGCTGAAGGAGTAAACGTGGGTGCGACTGGCCTTGCGGCCAACCAGACCGAATACCGCGACCGCCTGGTCGGCCAGTCCGACCAACAGCTCGACGTGTGGGTCGCGGAACTCATGCGCGATGTGGCCAGGCGGCGCGGTATGGCCAAGGTCGTGGCCGATATCCAGAAGGTGGCCCGGCTCGACGAGAAGGGGTTTCGGCGTGCTTTTGCACGTGGCGGCGGAGCGCCGGAGACGATCGGCAAGGATGCGGAGGGCCACCTTATGGTCCCGACGATCTCGCTGCACTTCCTCGTGCCGGGTTTGCGAGTCGAGGTTCCGGACGCCCGCGCCCGCCTGATCGCGTACCTCGTTGCCGGCTTCGACGAGATCGTGTACGTCTAGTCCGACTGCC
>JAYUDR010000170.1:0-4564 GCA_043739665.1 Chloroflexota bacterium | reverse complement strand
CGCCCGGACTCGAACCTTGCGTCCGAGGTCGATCCTGTCCGGTACAGCCGGACAATTGCAGGATCGGGCCACGCGCCGACACTCCAACGACCGGCGCCCTACGAACGACCGGCGCCGTACGAACGACCGCGCAAGGATGGCGAACCGGCGACTCTTCTGCGGGTCGGGACACTAGGTGCGTTCCAGGTAGCGCCAAAGCGCTACCTCGCGATCAGCTATCCCCGTTCCAGGTAGCGCCAAAGCGCTACCTGGCGGTCAGCTAGGTGCGTTCCAGGTAGCGCTCGCGATCCCAGGCGTGGACCGCCGCGTCGTAGGCGTCGCGCTCGACGCGGGCCGCGTTGAGGTAGTGGTCCACGACATCCTGGCCGAAGATCTCCACGGCCGCCTTGCTGCTCGCGAGGAGATCGACCGCCTCATACAGAGCCCGCGGCATGCGGTCGCAGCCCGTGGCTGCGTACCCGTTGCCGCGATACTCGGCCGGCGGCTCGATCTTGTGCTCGATGCCGTACAGTCCCGCTCCCACCTCGGCGGCGTAGGCCAAATATGCGTTCATGTCGCCGCCGGGGAAACGGTTCTCGATGTGCAGCCCCGCCCCGTCACCCACAATTCTGAAGCCGGTTGTTCGGTTGTCGCGACCCCAGACTACGTTTACGGGTGCCCAACTGGCCACCGCGTAGCGCTTGTAGGAGTTGATGTTCGGAGCGATGAAAAGGGCCAGCTCACGCTGCAGGGCCATCATCCCGCCCAGGAACCAGCGCATCGTATCGCTCATGCCATATGGCTGGCCGCCTGCCTTATCGAAGAAGAGCGCCTTGTCCCCGCCATTGCCCCATAAAGAGATATGGAGGTGGCCGGAGGAACCCGTCCAATCGGCATATGGCTTGGCCATGAATGTCAGGCCGTAGCCGTTGAGCCAGGCAATCTCCTTGGCCCCGTGCTTGAACAGGACGCTGCGATCGGCCGACTCGACCACATCGTCGTAGCGGATGTTGATTTCGTGCTGGCTCGGCGCCGCTTCGCCCTTGCTGAACTCGATCGGGATGCGCGCCGCCGTCATCTGGTTGCGAATCTGGCGGTACAGCGGCTCCAGCTTGGTCGCCTGTAGGAGGTGGTAGTCCTCGTTGTAGTAGCCGACTCGCTCGATGTCGTTGTAGCCCTTCTCGGCGACTTCCTCGAAGGTGTCCGAGAGGACGTAGAACTCGAACTCGGTGCCGGCTTTGACCGTGTAGCCCAGCCCGGCCGCCCGCTCTGCCTGACGCTTGAGCATCGTGCGCGGCGAGATCGGGATCTCGACACCGTCGCCGTCCACCGCGTCGCAAAGCACGATCGCGGTCCCCTCGATCCAGGGCAGGACGCGCGTCGTCGCCCAATCCTGCCGGCCGATCCAATCGCCGTAGCCGGTCTCCCAGTTCATGAGCTTGAAGCCGGCCGGCGTGTTCATCTCCATATCCGTACCCAGCAGGTACGTGCAGAAATGAATGCCGTGATCCACCACGCCCGCGAGGAACGCCTCCGCCTGGACGCGCTTGCCCATGAGGCGGCCCTGCATGTCCGTCAGAGCCACGATGACCGTGTCGATGCGGCCGTCGCGGACCATCTGTCGCAGCTCCTCGAGTTGGAGCGGCACTTCGTGGCGCTGGGGAACTGCCCGGCCCGCGCCGCGGCTGCCGGCGCCGTGCTCGTCGCTCATCGGTTCCTCCCTGTGCAGTGCTGGGGCCGGCGGCTCTCGTGGCTGCGGTCCCGTGGCCGGTATTGTGGCGCGCGTGGCCCACAAGGGCCAGACGAAGACCGCGCTCGAACTCTGCCCAAAACTCACCAAACCGCACCAAACGGTCCTCCTCAGCACCTCCAGCGCGCCCAATTGGGCCGATCCGTGGCAAACTTCGGGTCTTCGCCGCGTCCGCCCGGGTTCCCGAGCCCGGCTCGTCCGACTCCGAGCAAGGACACGGCCGAAGAGCAAAGCATGGACAGAGGTGGGCAACACCCCGATGAACGACCGCGACGTCGAGGCCCAGCCCGGCGATATCAAACAGACGGAACTCGAAGGCGAGCCGCTTGAGCGACCCGCCGAGAGCAATCGAATCGAAATGCCCCACAAGGCAGATGTGGCGCGACCCGACCAGGCGCGCCGCGCACGGCCGGGCTCGCAAGCCCACCGCGTGGGCGAGCCGGCCTACCCACGTGTCCGCCTCACCGCCGCCCATCCACGTTCGCGACAGCGCCGCGAAGGGCAAGCCAAGGGGCCCGGCTTCTCCCTGGCCGGCCTGAGGGCCAGCGCCGCCGCCCTGGGCCGCGGCCTGGGCGGTGGTTTTGGGAGCCGTCGCCCGCAGGTCTCCGGTCAGGCCTTCCGAGCGGCCAACCTGCGCCGCCTTGTCTTCCGCCGGCCCACGCTCAAGGGCGTGTTCGCGGTCGCGGGCATGGCAGCGACCGTTGCCGTCGTTGCGGCCCTGCTCTTGACGCTGCCCACCAACCCGGCCGCACCGAGCGCCTCGGGCAGCATCTATAGGGTCACCTGGCAAGCGGCCGTCAAGGCGCCCACCGGCAAGATCGATTTTGGGCCCTATTTCACGACCTATGGCCCGGACTCGCTCATGCTCGGCACGGTGCTCACGACTAACGGCTCCACCACCACGGTTTGGGCCTCCACTGACGCAGTCTCCTGGACCCAGCGTTCAGGATCGGGATCGTTCGATGTGGGTGGCAATCGCCGGTTCGTGGCGCAGGGCATCTCCGACGACGGCAGCGGCGGCCTGGTGGCCGTCGGCAACAGCCTTGGGTCCAGCCCGACCGACGTCGTGGCCATGGCCTGGCACTCGCGTGACGGCAGCACGTGGACTTCGATGCCGGTGGACAGCGCCTCAGGCCAGGAGATGATCGGCGGCGTGGCAGCTCGGCCGGGAGTGGCAGTCGCCGCCGGAAATGGCGTGGCGTGGCTCTCCACCGATGCCCGAACGTGGTCGCCTCAGCTCCTGCCGAGCGCCGCCAACTACACACTCAAGGCCGTCAGCGCCTGGGAGGGCGGTTTCGTCATCGTGGGCCTCTGGAACGGTACCGGTCCGTCGCGGAGTAGCGGTTCCGCCGCCTGGTACTCGGCAACCGGCCGCGATTGGGCCAAGGCGGCGACCTCGCTGGATGGATTCGATGCCCGCGGCATCGCCGGCGCGAATGGCCATATCGTGGCTGTAGGCACGGACACGAGTGATACTGCGCCCGGCCTCGCCGCCTCCTGGTCATCGTCGAACGGCAACACGTGGACGAAGTCGACGGCCTTCTCCGAAGACACAACCGTGGCCATGGACGGCGTGATCGCCGTCAACGGCACATTCCTTGCCTGGGGAGCGCCCGCATTGGCCGGCAGCCCAACGGCCTCGGCCGGCGCCTCGGCGGGCGCCTCGGCCGCCGCGTCAGCCGCCGCCAGCGCATCGCCAAGCCCGTCACCGAGTGCCAGCCCCACAGCCACAGCCGCCCCGAGCAGCGGCAGCTCGAGCGCGTCGGCCGGCGCCAGCGCATCACGAAGCCCCGCCGCCAGCCCCGCCGCCGCCGCCAGCCCGAGCCCCGCCGCCGCCAGCCCGAGCTCCGCCGCCGCCAGCCCGAGCAGCAGCGCCAGCCCATCCCACGCCAGACCAACTGTTCCCGCCGGCACACCGGCTCCGGCCGCGGCAGAGTCCGTCTGGGTCACCGACGACGGCAGCACCTGGGTCCCCATTGCCAGCTCCTCCACACCGCTCGGTCGTGCCCGAATGACCGCCGTGGGCAGCAAGATCGTCCTCATCGGCCGCGCGGATGGCAACCTCAGCATCGTGCCCGGGACGGTAACGATGGGCGTGGCTCGCAAGCCCGCCGCGGAGTCCGGGGCGCCGGCCAACTTCGCCCTGACTCTTCAGGCCGGGGACACGCCGATGATCACCGACGTCACCAAAGACGACGTCCTGGGCCCGGTGGTGAACTCCAAGGATCGTTTCATGGTCTTCCTCACGGGTCCTGTCGGCACCTCCGTATGGAGCTCACCGACCGGCGGCCTGTGGTCGCAGGAGACCGATCCGGACGGCCTTACCGCCTCGGGCATCACAGGTCGGCCGGTCGTGCTCCAGGCGATCCCGGACGGTCAGGGGGGCATCATTGCCGTCGGTCGCGTCACCAATGACAAGGGCGATAACGGCACTATCTGGCACATGGCCAAGGCCGGGGACTGGCACCAGGCGCAGATCCTGGACGACGCGCCGCCGGAGATCTCCTCCGTGGCGGCGGGGCCCGCCGGCTTCGTGGCCTCGTCCGACGTGGTCGGTGGCTCGCCGATCCTCTACTCCACCGACGGGGAGACCTGGCAGGCCGGGGCCATTGCCGTGGCCAGCGGCTTCCCCCTCACCGTGGCTTCCTACCGCTACGGCTTCGTGGCCGTGGGCTCCGACCCTGCCCGCGCGGGAGTTTCGACGGCCTGGACCTCGCCGGATGGACGAACCTGGACTATGCGCGCCGACTGGCATCTGCCGGCCAACGTGACCCAACTCTTTGGTCAGGGCAATGGGCTGGTCGCCTCGGCGGTGGCGGTCACTCCCACGAATGC
>JAYUDR010000169.1:0-4580 GCA_043739665.1 Chloroflexota bacterium | reverse complement strand
GGGGCTGGGCCCCCAAGGCGGGTTGGCTGGCCTGGCGCAATTACGACTTCCAGCTAACGGTTTATGCGGTATTGCTGACCGTCTTCGGGTTGGCAATGGCATACAGCAACAGCGTCACCACGACGCACGCAGCCCTTTCCCTTGACTCCCCGTTCGTCCGCAGCCTCATGTGGGCGGTCATCGCCGCCGTCGTGCTCGGCCTGACGACGGCCTTTGACTACAAGTGGTTCCGCTCGTTCGCCTGGCCGCTGTACATGGTCAACATCGCGTTGCTGGTCATTACCCTCAGGTTCGGCCGTGGAACCGGCGATGCCGTTTCGGCCGCGCGCTGGGTGGTCATCGGCGGGTTCCAGTTCCAGTTCAGCGAGCTGGCCAAGATCATCATGATCGTGGTCTTCGCGGCCTACCTCTCCCGCCGTCAGCCGAGCATCAAGTCGCCTTGGACCATCATCGGCGGCTTAGTCATCCTGGCGCCGCCGTGGGTCCTGGTCATGATGCAGCCCGATTTGGGCACCTCCCTCGTGATGGTCGCGGTCCTGTCCGGCCTGCTCTTCATGTCGGGAGCCAGCCTTTTCTGGATGGGCACCCTCGTCGCCACGGTCGCAGCGGCCATCCCATACATCTGGGACCACTTCATGCGCGACTATCAGAAGGCCCGATTGCTCACCCTCCTGAATCCCACGGCCGATCCCAAGAACGCCGGCTACCAGATCGCTCAAGCCCACACGGCGATCAACATCGGCGGCCTCGGAGGCAAGGGTCTGACCAACGGGACAGTGATTCTGCCCGTCAAGACGACCGACTTCGTCTGGGGAGTTCTCGCTGAGGAGCTTGGATTCATCGGGGCCGTGGTGGTGCTGGTCTTATTCGGCCTTCTTCTGTGGCGCCTGCTGACCTGCGCCTGGCGCTCGACGGATCCGTTCGCGATGCTTATCGGGTGCGGCCTGGCCACGATGATCTTCTTCCAGGTGTTGGTGAATGTCGGAATGGTTGTTGGCTTGCTGCCGGTAACCGGCATCCCGCTGCCCTTTATCTCCTATGGCGGTGCGTCGCTGGTCAGCCTGGCCGCCGGTCTGGGCATGCTCCAGAGCACGAATCTGCGTCGCGAGCGACCGGAGTGGTAGCGCCGCCCGAGGCGCCCGACGTCAGCTGGCCGATACGCCCGGCCGCTGGCTCTAGTGAATGATTCGGAGACGTCGATGACGATCTCCTCAGGCAACGGCGGCCTGCCCACTCGACACCGGCACGGGCCGTTCCATTCCCCGACGTCCGTGCCTGCGCTGAGCGTGGAGAGGCTGCTGAGCCGCGTTCGCAAGCCCGGCCGCTACGCCGGCGGCGAGTGGAACTCCGTTGCCAAGGAGTGGTCCGAAGTAGCCCTGAAGTGGTGCTTTGCCTATCCCGACCTGTATGAGATCGGCATGAGCAACCTGGGGCTGCGGATCTTGTACGAGGTCGTGAATGACCGGCCGGACGTACTCGCGGAGCGCTGCTTCGCTCCCGACGGCGATCTGGCGGGCGAGCTAAGGCGGGCGAGGGTCCCCCTGTGGAGCCTCGAAACCAGACACGCCCTGCGGGAGTTCGACGTTATCGGTTTCAGCCTGGGATTCGAGCTTGTCGCGGCAAACGTCCTGGAAATGCTCGACCTCGGCGGAGTGGCGCTTACGACTGTCGAGCGTGAGGAGGCCGATCCACTGGTAATCGCCGGGGGTTCGATCGTCCCCAACGCCGAGCCGTTTGCGGATTTCGTCGATGCTGTGGTGTTGGGCGAGGGCGAAGACGTGGTCCTCGAGATCAGCGACCTCCTGAAGTCGCTCGGCTGGCACCGCCGCCTGGACCCCGAAACGGGCGAGTGGCACCGTGGCGTTGATAGGGCCACAGTCCTGCGTGCCCTGGCGGGCATTCCGGGCGTCTACGTGCCCTCGTTGTACCGCCCTCGCTACCGCGCCGATGGCCGGTTCGACGGCCTGGACCGTCTCACCGACGCTGCCCCGCCCACAATTACGAGCCGCATCGCCGCCGATTTCGAGACCACGGTGCATGGCATTCGACAGCTCGTGCCGAACATGGGCATCGTCTTCGACCGGGCCCAGATCGAGGTCATGCGCGGCTGCACTCGAGGCTGTCGTTTCTGCCAGGCGGGGATGCAGTCGCGGCCGTTGCGTGAGCGCGCGCCAGACGTGGCCGTGGCGGCCGCCGAGGCGATTCTAAGGGCGACCGGCTACGAGGAAATAGGGCTGACCAGCCTCTCGACGGCCGACTACACGTATGTAGGCGAGGTCGCCACCGAGCTGCATCGGCGTCGGCCCGATGTCCTCCTGTCGCTCCCCAGCACCCGCGTCGACGCCTTCACGGTCGAGCTGGTGGACGCAATCGCGCCGGGCGGACGTCGCGTTGGCTTTACCTTTGCGCCTGAGGCGGGGACGCAGCGGCTGCGCGACACCATCAACAAGGGAGTCACCGACGAGGAGATCGCTCGGTGCGCCCAGCTGGCGTTCGATCGCGGCTGGAGCTCCATCAAGCTCTATTTCATGATCGGGCTGCCCGGCGAGACCGTGGCTGACGTCCTGGCTATCGCCGCTATCTGCAAGCGTGTCCTGGAGATGGGGCATCGTCGCCACGGTGGCAGGGCGCAGGTCAAGGCCAACATCTCCACCTTCATACCCAAGGTCATGACGCCGTTTCAGTGGGACGGCCAGGCCAGCACGATCGAAATAGAGGCCAAGGTAGTGGCCTTGCGCAAAGAGATGCACGGCAACGGCCTGACGATGTCGTGGCATAACCCGCAGAGTTCGATCCTGGAAGCCGCCCTGGGACGAGGCGATCGGCGGCTTGGCGCGGTCATCCGTCGGGCCTGGCAGAAGGGTGCCCGGCTCGATGCCTGGGACGAGCACTTCGACTTCGCACTCTGGCTGGCGGCATTCGCGCAGGAGGGCCTCGATCCGGCCTGGTATGCCCAGCGCAACATCCCCATCGACGAGGCTCTGCCCTGGGAGCACCTCAGCGGAGGTGTGTCGAAGGAGTTCATGCTGCGCGACCGGAAGCGAGCCCTGGCTGCGCAGACAACGGCCGACTGTCATTGGGGCCCCTGCTCCAACTGCGGTGTGCCGTCGGCGACTGGATTTGCCTGCGAGACCGGCGAGCAAGGGCCGCGACAGTTGCTGGTTAGCGTGGGGGACGAGGGCCGTGGCTGGCGATACGTGGGTCCGCCGGGCGATCCTCGCCGCGGTCCCGGCGCCGAGGCCGGCGCCGAGGCCACGGGCGCCGAGGCCACGGCTGATGCGGCCGGTGCGGGTGATACCGTTGAGGTTGCCCGTCACGACCAGGGCTCGCACCAACATGACGAATTGGGGACCAGGATGCAGTCGAAGAGCGCCGGCCAAAAGGACCTGGCGTCGCTGGTGGAGGCGGCCGGCGGCGAGTCCACGGCTTGAACTCGGGCGATGCCACTCTCCAGCTGATTCGGCTCTCTGTGTTCCTGATCGGTGCCACGGTCCTTGTCACTCTTCTGGCCCGGCGCATCAACCTGCCCTACACCGTGGCGCTGGTGGCCTTTGGCATCGTTGCCGGCGTCGTCGCCCAGCCACTGCGCGTCGATATCACGCCCCAGTTGGTACTCGTGGTGCTGTTGCCGGCGCTCATTTTCGAAGCCACGTACCGGACGGACTTCGCCAAGCTGCGGCCGTCCCTTGCAGGAGTAGCGCTGTTGGCGGGCCCGGGCGTCTTCGTCAGCGCCGCGTTGATCGCCGGGGCCCTGCACTTCGGCGGCGGACTCCCGTGGCCGGAGGCGCTTGTCGTTGGGGCGATGCTCTCGGCCACGGACCCGGCTGCGGTCATAGCCACGTTCAAGCGCCTGCGATCCCCCAAGCGGTTGGCCACGCTAGTGGAGGCGGAGTCCGTCTTCAACGACGGTACCGGCATCGTCCTCTTTGTCATCGCCGTTGGCTTCGTCTCGCGGCCCGTCGGGCTGGCCGAGGCGGGCTTGACGTTCGTCTCGGTCGTGATCCTCTCGGCGGTGCTGGGCGCCGCGGCTGGGTATGCCATTTCACGCATCCTTCCCAACGTAGGCGATCACCTCATTGAAGTCAGTTTGTCGGTGGTCCTGGCCTACGGCACATATCTCGTGGCGGATGGCCTGCACCAATCCGGGGTGATCGCCACGGCCGTGGCCGGGATCGTGCTGGGCACATATGGCCGCCGCAATGGGCTATCGCCCAAGACCGAGGAGGCCCTGGATACGGTCTGGGAGTTCGTGGCCTTCCTCGCGACGGCCTTCATCTTCCTGGTCGTCGGCTTTTCGATTGCGGCCCATTCGTTGGTGGATGTGGCGGTACCGATCGCCTGGGCGGTGGCCGCCGCGCTGGTCGGCCGCGCGGTGATTGTCTACGGCTTTCTGGGTGGCTGGCGATTGGTCAGGCGCGCTCGACACGCGGGCCTCCCGGCTCCGGCAGCGCCCGGGGAGGCTGTCCGCAACGAAACTGACCTGCCGCTGGGCTGGCTGCATGTCATCTTCTGGTCTGGTCTGCGAGGAGCGGTTTCCACCGCCCTGGCCCTCTCGCTGCCCCTCGACTTCCCGAACCGAG
>JAYUDR010000168.1:0-11378 GCA_043739665.1 Chloroflexota bacterium | reverse complement strand
GCGGCCGACGCAGCCCACAACATCACCGATCGCGGCGCCCGGGATAAGGCCCTCGAGAAGGCCTCCAACGAGATCATGCCCCTGTTCCACCGCTGCGTACGATGTAACAACTGGGTCGACGAGACGTGCTTCAACAAGCTGCGCGGCCTGTGCGTCAATTGCGCCCCGAACCTTGCCGTGGAGATGGAGGCCGAGCGCTCCTCGGTCGAACTGAACCAGATGCGCACGGCGATGCAGGGGCAAACTGTCTTTTCGGGCGACCTCAGCGCACGCGCGACCGAATGCCCCAGCTGCGGCAAGCCGATCGGCAGCGAGAAGTTTTGCGGCAACTGCGGCACCCCTCTCGGAACGGCGAAGTGCGGCAAGTGCGGTGCCGAACTAGCGGCCGACACGCGCTTTTGCGGCAACTGCGGCAACAAGACCGCCTAACGACCAAGGTGTCGCTCGACGACGGATGGCAAACGAGGCTCCGCGCCGGGCGCGGGGCCCCGTTTCTGTTCGACAGCTAGCCCGCCACGGTCCCGCACACGGTGCAGAAACGGGCACCGGCGGGTAGCGGCGAACCGCAGCCGCCGCACGGACCGGCAGACTTGAGGGCTGGCGGGGCGGCGTCCGGCGAGAGCGGCGGGCGCGGAGCCGGGGCCGATTGCTCAGCTGGTGACGACGACACGGGTCCGGCCGGGGCCGGCGCGGGGGTACCCGACGCGCCTGTGCCGCCAGCCACTGCACCGGCAGGCGGCGCCACCAATGACTGGCCGCACGACGGACAAACGATCCAGCCCGGGTCTTCGACGATCTTGCGGCAGTTCTGACAGCGCTTGGGCGCGAAGGGGTCCGCCTGGCCGCAGAACGGGCACGCGGCTACGGCCCTGTCGATGAATTTGTCGCAGTAGGGGCACGGGTGCTTAAAAGTCGGCAACGTCCGCTCCTCTAGCCTGATATGTCCGAAGGCTTGGTCTCAACGGTTGCATCGGCCGCTGAGCCCGCATCGTAAGCGGCCTCGCCGCCTCCCACGGCTTCGCCGTCATCGCCGCCGGCCTCGCCGATCTGCGACTCCTGGGCAGCGCGGCCGGGCCACTCCGCCGCCTCGTCCCGGGCGGTTGCGTGCCAGCGGACCAGGTCCGCCACGGCAGGGGACCAGCTGGCCGGATCGCGGTGAACGATGCGGGCGACAAATCGGCCGCGTGCCCAAACCAGGCTCGGCAGCACCGCGAGGGCGAGTCGGTAGCGCAGGTACTTCGGCAGTCGCAACTGATCGGCCGGCAGGGCCATCGGCTCGCGCAGGAAGCGGCAGTCGACGAGGGACTCGCTGATGTCGCGAACGGCCTGTTCGGCGGCAATACCCAGCTTCTCCGGCGGCTCGCCCCTGTACTGCGCCCGAGGCATGACTCGGAAGAGGTACGTGGCGTGGGCGCCGGCCGTGACCAACTCCATCGCCACGAGGTTGCCGGGCAGCGCGATCAGGAACCAGATCTTGGGCACCGTGCCGCCCGGAGTCTCGGGCGACATGGCGACCCACCTGGGCGCGGCCGAACCGGCCGTCGAACACAGCGACCGGTAGCTTTCGGCAAAGGTCGGCTCGCCCAGGACCGCGCTCTCGACGATCGGCCAGCCGGCCTCCCCAAAGGCATCGTGGCGAGTTGGCCGGCCGTCAACCAGCAGGTCCGAAGCCTTCTGACGCACCACGAACGGGGCGTCTGGCATCAGCTGCTCCACGAAACCGGCGGCGTCGGCGAACGCACCGTCGCGCAGCTTCTCCAGCCGATCGTGGAAGCGCGTCGCCGCTGGCCCCAGGCCGCGCAGCGTTAGCGTGCCCGGCGCGCCGTCAACCGCCACCTCGCCTGGGCTCGGCAGCTTGACAGTCGAGATCGAGGCTCGTCGGAAGTGGATCCAGGAAGCGCGTTCGTCCAGCGGGCAGACCACGAAGCCCCACGGCTGAACCACGAACTGCCCCACGCCCGTGGTCGTCGTGGCGGGTCCATCCGGGCCGGGACCGAGCGGGCCGGTCGTCGGCGCCCAGGCGAACTCCACCAGTTCGGCCGGCTCGTCGGGAACCTCGACCAGGCCGTCGCTCAGGCGCTGCTTGAGTCGAAGCTCCCGCAAGAGCCGAACCATCGGCCCAAGGCGATCGGCGAACTTTTCGAGCATAAACCGCACGGCGTCTGGGCCTTCGCCCAGGACCAGAAGCACGGTCGACTGCTGGATCCCGATGAGACTGAGGTCGCGATATCCGGCCCGGACCGGTCGGGCGGAGCCGATCTGGAGCGTGAGGCCGGTGGAGTCAATGCTGACCGTCGCGGGCTCAAGGGTCGTGTTCGGACCGGCCAGCCGGCCCTCACCGTGGATGTCCATCGTCTCGAGCTTCGCGCCGGCGCCGCCGCGAGTCGCATCGGGGCCGGCCTCGGAGCGAACGTCACGAGCGTCACGTCCATCAGCGCGCGCGCCGCGTGGGTCGCGAGCATCATGAGCCGGACCGCCGCCGAGCCCCAGGGCGCTGGCCAGCCCCTGAAGCTGAGCCTGACCCAGGCCGCCTGGGCCGCTGTCCTGCCCGCCAGAACCACCACCGAACGCACCGCCGCCATCCATACCGCCATCGTAGCCACCTGCGAACGATTTCGCGGCACAGCACGGCACCCTCGTCGATCGAGCGTGCTGATCGGGTCGCGCTCGATGAGCTTCCCGACGCCCGAACCGACGTTGATCACTCAGGGACCGGCGCGTCATCAGGTTGCTATGCTGCCCGAGTCTCTGCCGGCGCTCTGGTTCCGAAGCGCCGGCTGCGGGATCATGTTGAGGCGCCGGGATCGGCACACGCGGAGGTTCTCGGATTGCCCAATCGAGACGGCCCGCCGCCGGGAACATCGAGACGCGACGAACTGCACGCGTCGCGCCTCCCGCGATTGATCGCAGTGGCGACTCTCGTCGTGGTCGCGGGCATAGCCGTCGGCGCCGCTAGCCGCCCCCACTCGGTCGACCTATCGTTGGCGGCGCCCCAGTTTGGCGAGGTGGCCCTCCTTATCTTGCTCGTGCTCGCCGGGGCGACAGGCTTGATCCTGGGTTCGAACCTGTCCGCGCTGTGGGTTGTGGGTCCGAACCCCGCCGCTTCGGCAACGGCCAAACGATCGCGGATGCCCTGGTGGGTGCGGATGGTCCTGACCCTGTTGTCCCTCATGGTATTGGTGTTCGTGGTCACCTCTGCGCGAACCTTCTCGGACGGTTCCAGTGGGCCTCTCGACGCCCGGGCTGACCCGCCCATTCCAGCCTTCAACTCGACCGCTGGGGCCGATAGAGATATCGGCCTTGTCCTGGTTTGCATCGTCGTAGGCCTCGCCCTCGGCCTCGTCGCCGCGGTGCTGTTCCGGGCCAAGAAACCGGCGGCAGTTATCGGCACTCGCCACGAGGCAGCGATAGCGATCCTGGAAGAGGGCCTCGACGCGCTGCTCGCCGAGCGTGATCCCCGTAAGGCCGTCATCGCCGCCTATGTGGCGATGGAGCGGGCGATGGCGCGTAAGGGCTGGGCCCGCCGCCCCCACGAGGCGCCCACGGAGTACCTGGCCCGGGTCCTCGGGGTGGCCCCGGCTCGGGCTCAGGATCTCGACGGGCTGGTCGACATTTACGAGTTCGCTCGCTTTAGCGAGCACCCAGTCACTCCGGCGATGCGGGACATCGCCGTCGATGCCGTCGGGCGGCTCCGAGCCGATCTTGAGGAGACGGCGTGACGGGGCCGGCCGGCGACCCCTCCGGCAATCGCCCCAGTCGCTACGCGCGCCCTGTCGCGCCGGCTGCCGCGCCGGCTGCCCCTGCCGCTCCGGGTCGCCCAGAAACGGTGGATTTCCCGATCCGCGCCGCGACCGCGGGCGCGCGGCGACGGCGCCGCCGGCATACCTCGGCCGGCCCGCGCCGTCGGGCCTTTGGCACGATCGCGCGACTCGCAGGGCCACCGACGGTGCTGGCCATACTCGTCACGCTCGCCCTCGTCGTCGTCCTCGAAACACTCGGCGAAGCCCGAACGCCGGCCGTCAACGCGTGGCTGCTTTTGATCGGTGCTTTGATGCTGTGGGCATGCTGGCGCGTCCTCACCGCGGCCCTGCCCGCGGCAGGCGACTCGGCGTTCGACGCGGTCCGGACGCGGCCGCTCGAGGAGCCTTCGAAGCTGTACGAGATCATTGCGATCGAGGGCGTGCTCATCGACGCAGAGTGGAGCTGGCGCGGGGTGGAGTACCGCCTGCGCCCGCTCCTCCGCAAGATCGCGGCGGCTCGCTTGATCGAGCGCCATCAGGTTGACCTCCAGGACGATCCGGCCGCCGCTCGTCGGATTCTCGGCCACGAACTGTGGGCCCTTGTGGGGCCGGGAGCGTACGGACCGATCAGGGCCGCGACGTCCGACCTCACACCGGCCGAGGCCGCGGGCACACGCGCCGAAATCGACGACGTGCCGGCGATCGAGCCGGCCGAAACACGCCACGGCCGTGGCATTCCCCGCGCGACCATCAGACGCGCGATCGATCTGCTGGAGGCACTGTGAGCATGGACAACGGCGTCAACGACACTCAGCGCGCCGCGGAGCTGGCGGGCAACGTACTGGACGAGATCGAGCGTGTAGTGATCGGCAAGAGATCCGTCCTGGAACTCGTGCTGCTGGCACTCCTTTCCGACGGCCACGTCCTGATCGAGGATCTGCCCGGTCTGGCCAAGACCCTTATGGCACGCTCATTCGCCAGCGTCATCAGCCTCCAGTTCGCCCGCATCCAATTCACGCCAGATCTGATGCCATCGGACGTGACCGGCGCCGCCATCTACGACCAGCGCAGCGGCGAGTTCGTCTTCCGACCCGGCCCAATCTTCTCCAACCTGCTGCTCGGGGACGAAATCAATCGGGCCCCGGCGAAGACCCAATCCGCCCTGCTTGAGGCAATGCAGGAGCGTCAGGTTACGGTCGAGGGAACGACGCGACCGCTCACACGGCCGTTCCTCGTGATCGCCACCCAAAACCCCATCGAGGCCGAGGGCACGTACCCGCTGCCCGAAGCGCAGCTGGACAGGTTCATGGTCCGCATCTCCGTTGGCCACCCCGAGCGGGATGACGAAATCGAAATGCTCAAGCGCAGGGCCGCCCGCCGAACCGACGACGTCGAATTGCGAGAGATCCTGGATCCCGCCACGCTGCGATGGATGCAGTCCGTGACCGAGGCCGTCTATGTCTCGCCCAGCATCTCCGGCTACATCGTGGACATCGTTGCCGCGACCCGGTCGAGTCGGCTGGTTCAGGTTGGCGCAAGTCCACGCGGCTCGCTGGCGCTTCTGAAGCTGTCGCGTTCGAGAGCCACAATGGCGGGCCGCGACTTCGTCGTTCCAGAGGACGTCAAGGCCGTCGTCGTTCCAGCCCTGGCCCACCGCATCATGCTCAAGCCCGAGGTCTGGGTCCAGCGCATCCAAACGGCCGATGTGGTCCGCCGCGTTCTCGAGACGGTGCCCACCCCGACTGCCGACGAATCGGCGCCTCAGCCAACTTGACCCTCACCACCTCGCCCAAGCTCGGCGCCTACGCCGCCCTCGGGGCGGCCGGCCTTCTCGTTGCCCTCATCTGGAGCTATCCGGAGGCAGCCGTCCTGGGTCTGCCCTTCATCGTCGCCGTGCTGGCCGCCCTGGCACTCGTGGAACGCCCCGAACTGCGAGCCTCGATCGATGTCGACCGAGAGCGGCTCCTCGAAGGTGACGCCGTCAATCTGGCAGTGACGGTCAGCTCCACAACCGATGTGCCGTGGCTGCAGATCGCGTGGCCGGTGCCCCAGAGCCTGATGGCCACGGGCGGAGGCGACGTGCTCGGCTTCAGACTTGCGGCCCACGCTTCGGCGACAGCCGAGACTGTCCTGACGACAACACGCTGGGGCGTGGTGCCGCTTCCGAAGCCGCTCCTCCGAGCGCACGACGGGCTGGGCTTCTTTCGTTTCGAGGGCACGCTCGATATCGAGAAGACGCTCCGTGTCTACCCGCGGCCCGAAACGCTCCGACGAGCCCTCTCCGCAGCCGAAACGCAGATCTTCAGCGGCAACGAGTTGTCCAGGGGTCGAGGCGACGGCATCGAGTTCGCCGACGTCCGGCCATACGAGGCCGGAGACCGGCCCAGACGCATCAACTGGCGTCTGAGTACGCGAGCGGGAAGGCTCCACATCAACGACATGCACCCTGAGCGGAACACCGATGTCGTCATCTTCCTGGACCTCCACAGCGACGTCCGCTCGGGCAGCCAAGGCACGCTCGACTACGCGGTTCGAGCCGCCGCATCACTTGCGGGGTACTACCTGACTCGGCGCGACAGAGTCGGCGTGATCGGCTTCGGTGGCGTTCTCCGCTGGCTCATGCCGGCCATGGGTTCCCGGCAGATATATCGGATCGTGGATGCACTGATCGACTCGGAGGTCGTGCTCAGCCATGTCTGGCGAGGCATTGAGATCATTCCGCCGGGTACCCTGCCACCAAAGTCGCTAATCGTGGCCCTGACGACCTTGATCGACGAACGAGCTGTGGATGCCCTGCTGGACCTGCGGGCGCGCCGCTTCGACCTGGCAGTCGTCGAGGTGATGGCCGACCCCTTCGCCGTGGCTGGCTCGCACGATGCCGCCCAACTGGCCGGGCGGCTCTGGTACCTCGGCCGGGCCGCGACGCGGCTGCGCTACCGACGCCTCGGCGTGCCGATCGTGCAGTGGCGTCCCGGCGAGTCGCTGCAGGGGCCCCTGGCCGAGGCCGAGCAACTCGGGAGGCGCAACCGATGGCTCCACGCCTGACCACCGCCCTTCTGGCAATCCTCGGCGCAGCGGCATTCGGGATCCTCTCAACCATCGCTGCCACCGACCAGACCTCCGTGGCCGCCGCCGCAGGGCGGTCGGGTTGGATGATCCCGGGCCTGCTGTCGGTGGGAGCGATGGTATGCCTGATCCTGGCGCTGAGCTTTCAGACTGCGTCGCCGATCGTCCTTGCGTTGGCGCTGCTGGGCGCCGCCTGGCTCGTCGGCCTCCCCAACTCGGGCATCTGGCGCTCGCTAACCGCCGTCGCGGGAGGGTGGCTGCTGACCGTTGCCGAGTTGGCCTACTGGTCCCTCGACTTCAGGATCGCGGGCAGGGACCAGAAGGCTGTGTACGTCCGGCGTGCTGCGACTATCGCCACTCTGGTCGGGGCGTCGGTGGTCCTGTCGCTCGTCCCGGAACTGAACCTCTCCGCGACGGCGACTACCGGCCTGGCGCTGACTGTCGTCGGCCTGCTCGGCGCGTCGGCTCTCGTTGCCGTGGCGGCTGCCCTGGCCTGGCGGCTTAGGTCTACCCTCTGACACGCCGAGCGGCGGCGGCTACTCGCGGCGGGGACTTGCGTAACTAGCGTACTTGCGTACTTGCGTACTTGCGTCCTTGCGCAACCTGTTGTATATTCCCGGCATGTTCGACGTTGGCGATCTTGAGGCAACCAGGCAACGAAGCGCGGCGGTGGCCAAAGCCCTCGCCGACCCGAAGCGCCTGTGCGTGCTCCAGTCCCTCGCCGAGCGTGAGCTATCGGTACGCGAACTGTCCGAATACGTCGGCTGTCACGTTCCCAATATGAGCCAACACCTGGCGGTCCTGCGCAACTCAGGCCTGGTCCTGACTCGGAGAGACGGCAACGCGATCTACTACCGCATCGCCGATCCGCGAATCCTCGAAGCGTGTCGGCTGCTCCAATCAATCGCCGGTGGCCCCCTGGCGCCGGTCCAGACCGTGACGGTCCAGATCGTTCCGGTCAATACCTTAGGGTAGAAAGGACCATCGCCCGATGGCCGAAGTCAAAGCAGTAACCGACGAGACCTTTGAGGAAGTCGTACTCAACGCCCAGCGGCCGGTGATCGTCGATTTCTGGGCCGCCTGGTGCGGACCGTGTCGTATGGTCGCACCTGAGTTGGAGAAGCTCGCCCAAAAGTACGGCGACTCGATCGACGTCGTAAAGATGGACGTCGATGCCAACCCAGGGGTCTCGCAGGCCCTCCAGATCATGACGCTACCGACGATCGCCTTCTTCCGCCCAGGCCAGCAGCCGATGGCGGTCGTGGGCGCCATGCCAGCCGAACAGTTCGAAGCAAGATTCGGTCTTTCGCAGTACGCTAAGTCTCCTAGCTGAGGCACGCTCGGCTAAAATTGAATACCCAACGGAGCCTCCCCTCGGCTCCGGTCTGCGACCCCGGCCTAACCCCCTCAGGCCGGGGTCGTGCTTTAAGGCAAAGATGGGCCTGCCGCCGACCAGCTCAGCGTCCGGAGGCGCCGAGGACGGCCATAAGCTCGGCCAGGTGGTCGGCGTAGTGCTCGGTGGTGTTGACGAAAAGCGACTTGAGATGGCTCGACTCCTTGAGCCAGCGAGATTCCGGGACGACCGTCAGGTAGCCCCGCAACTCGCCCGGCAGCATGGAGAAGCGGCTGCGGACCTCTGCCATCGGCAGCGCGGCCCATTCGGCCAGGTACCGGTCATTCAGGACATCGCCCTGGGCATCCCAGTCGGCCCCGATCGCCTGCAGCTGATCGTACTTCTGGCTGTTGGGCCCAACGGCAAGTTCACGGGCGATGTTGAGCCACCACTCGATCCAGACGCCCATGTGGGCCATCAGGTCCCGACCGCGCCAGCCATGAGCGCCGTCAAGCGGCCGTTCCAGCTCTTCGTCGGTCAGTTCTAGCAGCGCCTCGAAGGGACGCCAGGCATCGCGCTCTTCATCCAGGAAGGAGAGGCCGTCTTCGTACATGCGTCGATGGTAGCGCGCCACGGTGCCGATATGCACCGGACTTCCTGGCTGTGCGGTCCCAGATACTCGGGTCATGGCAGTCCGGAAGCTACCCCTTAGTGTGGGAGCTGCCGCCGATCTCCGCGCACGAAGGTGCCAGGACATCGGACACGGGCCGGATCCGTCGCGACCCCCGTTTTTTGAGACGAATGGGCGTTCGTGCAGGGAGTCACAGGATCCGACCACGACCCGAGCAACCAGGACAGTCGACCCATATGGCCCTTCGATCGGCGGCGGGGTAACGTGCCCCACCATGGGGTCGAACGGCTCGTCCGGGCTTTCCGGGCGAGCCGCTTAATTGTGGGCTAGCCAGGACGCCGGGGCTTCCGAGTGCGAGCCAGGGGCCGCCGGCTGGCAGGGCGCGGCTGGACCCCGCCACAAGTTCGCCTCAGCCCCGCGGAGCGAACACGTCCACTCTATGGTGCCAAACATATCCCGATGTCAGGTGGCGCATGATGACCCGCGCGGCCATGCTGATCTCGGGATCGCGGTCGATCGTTCGGACGATCCAATCGATATATGTTGGTTCGATTGCCACGACCTCGCCCAGGGTCAAGCCCGCGAACTTACCGAACTTCAAGCTCGAATTCAACGCCTCGGCCAACGTCGGAAGGTCGGCCTCCATATTTGGGCCGCGACGCCGGAAAGTCGGCCCGGTGGGCGTGGACGCTCGCCGAGGTTCATGGTCTTCGGGCGAACGCGGCCGGGGCGGCAAACCCGGAAGTGGGCTCCGATCGAGTTGCTGCAGAGTGGAGTTGCGCGGCCGCAGAAGCGCGGTCGTGTCAATGCGAGCCGTGACGGGCCGAACATTCGGCCTCCGAACACTCCCCGGCTGACCGGGCCCCCAACCACCCGAGTACGGTTCCGCTGCTCCGTCAGGCGCCCGGCCCACACCGCCGGGTGTGGCGTCGCCGCCGGCCGCACCGCCGGCCGCACCGCCGGCTCGAGCCGCCCGTGCCGCCACCTCACGATGGAGACGCCGCTTGTCTGGGTCACGTAGCTCGTGATAAGCCGTGTTTATCTCGGCCATGGTGTGGTTAGCGCGCTTCTCAACGAGCGGATCACCGCTCGTGACGTCGGGGTGGTGCTGACGGGCTAGACGCCGCCACGCCGCCTTGATGACGTCGGCGGTTGCGTCGAGGGGCAGTTCCAACACGGTGAACGGGTTTCGCGGCATCCCACCAGTCTACCGGCCCGGCTCGTTTGGCCGGTGGAGGGCCATTCCACTGCGTCGGTCGCTAACCCGCCCTCCACACGCCGCCTACCGAAAGGTCCGACTCCTGCTCTTGACAGCCGGGCGCCGGTGAAGTCCCCTACTCGTATGTCCAAGAATCGCAGTTCAAGAACGGCACGCTGGCTCCGGCTCGGCGTAATCGGAGCAGGCCTCACCGGCTTCGCAGTCGCCTACAGGTTCGCTCTGCAGTACCGCGAGAGGGTCGGCCTGCCTCACCGCAGCAGCGTCGAGACATCACCCGCGGATTTCGGCTTGGCCTTTGAGCAGGTCGAGATCCCGGCCGGAGACCATCATCTCGTCGCCTGGTTCGTCCCAGCGGAACCCGAAATGACACCGAGGAAGGCTCGAGCCGGCGCCCGAACGAAGGCAGACGCCACCTCCGCGCCTGCCGCTGCCGCCGCGCCTGCCGCGACCTCCGCCGCCGGAACGTCGCCAGCCGTCGGAACGTCGCCCACCGCCGGAGTGTCGCCAGCCACCTTCTCGGCCGAACTGCCGGACCGCCGGCCGGCGATCGTGGTCGTCCACGGCTGGGAATCCAATCGCGGCCGGACCTTCGCCCACGTGCGGTACCTCCACGCCGCCGGCTTCCACTGCCTCGTCTTCGACGTCCGTGGCCACGGCGACAGCCCTGAGGAAACCCTGCCGATCAACGTCCCCGAGTTCGCCGAGGACACCGCCGCCGCCGCGCGTTGGGCAGCCGCGCGACCCGAGGTCTCGAACGTGGGCGTCCTGGGCCACTCGATGGGCGGAGCCGGGGCAATCGTCGCCGCCTCGCAAGAGCCCCTGATCAAGGCCGTCGTCAGCGCCTCCGCCCCGGCAGATCTGGTGCGGATGACTCGCAGGACGTTCCAGATGGCGGGGCTGCAAATCCCCGAATTGATCGCCACTCCGCTGGCCTGGTTCACCGCGGCAGTCCTGCTAATCCCCAGACGCCACTCGGTGGACGACGCGAGCGCCACAGCCGCCGCGGCGCGCTATCGCGGTCCCTTGCTCCTCATCCACGGCGCGCAGGACCGCGGCGTACCGGTGGCCCATTTGGAACTCATCGCTCGCGCCGCGGTAGATGGTCGGGGCCGCATGGACGACCCGGCGGTCGAGACCTTGGTCCTGCCCGATTTTGGCCACCGCTGGCTGTACGAGGACGCCGGCTGTCGCCGCAAGACCGCAACCTTCTTCGCCAGATGGCTCGGTGGACCGATGGCACCTGCGACAGCCGGAGAACGGGCCGCGGCTTGCGTCGTGGTACGACCTAGCGATCCGGTCTACGGCTTCGGCTCGGCTGCGAGCAAGGTGACTCCCCACGACCGAATGGCTACGCTCGACTAACCAACGGAGCCGACGCCGGGCGATCTC
>JAYUDR010000167.1:0-11422 GCA_043739665.1 Chloroflexota bacterium | reverse complement strand
CGCGGAGACGAGCCGATCGGGACGGGGTCGCAGCCCGGGAGTCGGCGGCCGGGACCCCCGAGGACGAAACCCGACCAACGACGTAGGATATCGGTAGGAGCCGCGCAAGCCCTATTGCGCCAAGATCGTCGTTTCGAGGAAACCGCCCGATATGCCTGTTCTCACCCAAGAAGCCGTCCTGAAGGCTCTGTCAACCGTCCAGGAGCCTGAGCTGGGGGGCGATCTGGTCTCCCGAAACATGATCAAAGACGTCGTGATGGACGGCACCAAGGTCTCGTTCACGATCGAGTTGACGACGCCGGCCTGCCCGCTCAAGGACGAGATTCAGTCTCGAGTGGAGGCCGCCCTACGCCCGATCGGGGCTGAGGTGATAGAGGTCGCGTGGGGCGCTACCGTTCGGCGGTCGAGCCAGACGACTCCCCAGATGCTGCCGGGCGTCAAGAACATCGTGGCCGTGGCCTCGGGCAAGGGCGGTGTTGGCAAGACCACGATCAGTGTCAATCTGGCCGTAGCTCTGGCCCAGGCGGGCGCGTCGGTTGGCCTGCTCGACGCCGATATCACCGGCCCGAACATCCCCATGATGATAGGCGCGGAGGGCCAGCCGGTGGCCAGCGCCGATGGCAAGATCACGCCCATCGAGGCCTACGGCGTCAAGGTCATGTCGATCCAGTTCTTCCTGCCCGAGGGCCAGCCCGTCGTTTGGCGCGGTCCGCTCGTCGGCGGCGCCATCCAGCAGTTCCTGCGCGACGTGGAGTGGGGCGATCTCGACTACCTCGTGGTGGACCTCCCGCCCGGCACCTCCGACGCGCAGTTGACCCTGGCCCAGTCGGTGCCTCTGACCGGCGCCGTGCTCGTGACAACTCCCCAGCAAGTGGCTCTGTCCGACGTGGCCAAGGCCCTGGCCATGTTCAAGCGCGTCAATGTGCCGATCCTGGGCCTCGTGGAGAACATGTCGGGCTCCGTGTGCGCCCATTGCGGCGAGGTGACGGACGTCTTCGGACGCGGCGGTGGCGAGCGCTACGCGGCGGAGCAAGGCGTCGACTTCCTTGGAGCCGTCCCCCTCGACGTGACGGTCCGACAAGGGGCAGACGTCGGTGTTCCGGCAGTGGCCCAAAGTCAGCCCGGTCCCGCAGCTGCGGCGCTCGCCCATATCGCGCGAGCCGTTGCCGGCAAGGTCAGCGTGCAGGCAGCTCGCGATCAGCCGGTTCTGACGATCTCGTAAGCGGCGGCCGCTCCTTCCGAAGGCCCGTCGAGCGGCGTAACATCGGGACGTCCCGAAGAGGTCCCGATGCCCTGTCCCGAATGCGGCGCTCCGACGATTCCAGGTGCACATTTCTGCCACAACTGTGGCAAGCGTCTGGAAGCGGCTACGGATGGCCTGAAAGTTGGCGATCGTCGTGTCGTCACGGCGCTGTTTGCCGATCTGGTGGGCTACACGAAGCTAGTGGACGAGCTTGATCCGGAGGAAGTTCGGGCTCGCGTCGATGGCGCCCTGACCATCCTCGGCCAGGCCGTTTCCCATTTCGATGGGTCCCTCGAGAAGTTCATCGGCGACGCCGTGCTGGTCGTGTTTGGGGTGCCTGTCGCCCACGACGATGATGCCCTGCGGGCCTGCTTGTGCGCGCTCGAAATGCAATCGTCTCTGTCACGTTACGTGACCGGCGACCAGCCCATGGAGTTGCGCATCGGCATCGCCACGGGCGAGGTCGTGGCGGCCCTGCGGGACGTGGCGGGCAATCGGTCCGTGGCCCTGACTGGCGATCCCATGACCACGGCCGCTCGTCTGCAGCAACTGGCCGAGCCCAACGACATCCTCCTCGACGAAGCGACGGTGGCGGGCGGGGAACCGCGCATAGGCGTCGAGCGCCTCGGCCAGCGACTCCTGCGCGGCCAACGCCGGCCAGTGCCCGTCTACGTTCTTCGGAGCGAGCGGCGCGTCCTGAGCCACGCTTCGCGCCGCGCCGTGCCTCTGGTTGGACGCGACGTTGAGAAGGCCCGTCTGGCCGAGGTGATCCGCCGGACCGGTGCCACTGGAAAGGGAGGCGCCGTCCTGCTGCGAGGCGAACCAGGCATCGGCAAATCGCGCCTATTGTGTGAGATGGAGGAAGAGGCGAAGGCTGCCGGACTGGCCTGGCTGTGGATCGACAACGCCCCGCACTCCATGGAGTCGCCGTTTCGGGCGGTCCGCAACATGGTCGATTGGCTGGCCGACGAGCAGGGCATTAAGGCCGGCATCGTGGCTCGCCAGCTGCTCTTCGGTGACGGCGTCCCGGAGAATATCGACCCCGAAATCTATCGACTCATGATCGGTGCCATTGCCGTTTTGGCGCGCGATTCGGAGATGACCCTGTTGCCGGAGGAGGGCTGGGAGTCGGGGCTGCTGGCGCTGGCCGACTCGGCCGACTACCAGCTCGGCCTGACGCTGGCGACGCAGCTGTGGGTATCGCGGATGGTCGCCGGCAAGCCGCGCTGCATCGTCGTCGACGACTACCACTGGGTTGACCCTTCGAGCCGCCAGCTGGTGGACATCATGATCAGCATGGCAGGCGACATGCCGCTCGTCGTGCTGACGGGATCCAGACCACCGGCTACGCCAGGCTGGATCGACCTCCCGCACGTCGAGGTCATCGACCTTGTGGGCCTTGACGAATCGGCAACCGAAGAGCTCGGCGCGGCCGTCGCAGGCTCCGCCCTCGAGTCCGAGTCAGGCCGCTGGCTGCACCAGCGAACAGCCGGCAACGCTCTCTTTGTGGGCGAGATCATCCGCACGCTTCGGGACACGGGACGTCTGGAGCAGATCGGCGACCTGTGCCGCATAGATCGCGGCGCGGCTCGGCGCGGCGTGCCGCTCAGCTTGCGGGCGCTGCTGGGGGCCCGGATCGATGCGCTGCCGCCGGCCCAGCGGAACGCGCTCGAAGTTGCGGCGGTGGTCGGGTCGAGTTTCTCGGAGCCGCTGCTGACGGCCTTGTGTGGCGGCAACTGCAGCGACACAGAGCTGGCGGCATTGGCAGAGGCCGGCATTCTGACCGGCGTCGATGATCCGGGACAGACGGGGAAGAAGTGGCAGTTCCGCCATCAGCTCTACCTTGACGCGGCCTACGGAAGGCTGCTAGCAGACCGGCGACGGCTCCTCCACACTGCTCTGGCCGACCTCTTGGAGTCCGCCGAGACTCGGCCCGACGTCGCGGAACTGGCTCGCCATCGGATCGCGGCCGGCGACTCAGTACGGGCTCAGCCACTGCTTGAGCAGGCGGCGCGGGAGGCCGCTTCGGTAGGCGCGATTGCGGAGGCGGAGGGCTTCCGGCGAACCCTGGCCGAACTGCGGGGCGAGACGGCCACGACCGTTTCCTAGTCGAGTGCGCTCGACGCTCGTATCGGGCGGGTTACTGGGCTGCGCCTTTGGGAATCGGCACGCCCGACCACACGTCGGCGGCCCAGGCGTCCGCTGCCATCCTGGCCTGGCCGGAAAGCGACGGGTGGAAGTAATCAACGGTGCTCAAGTCGGCGATTAGGAAGTCTGTTTCAGCCAGAAGCGTTGCGTTGTAGGTGCAGTAGAGCCTGCCCGATGGCGAGTCGGTGGCCGCGATGTCCTGACACACGCCTTCCAGCGCAGCGTTGTAGCGACCCAGGTAATCGTTGGCCTGGGCCATGGAGAAGAGGCCGTTGTCGCCCAGATATGGTGGGCAGCGGTTGGAGTTCGCGAGTAGGGCCAGGTTCGCCCGAGCTGCGGGATTGGCCTGAGTGATGTCGTGGAGGTGGGGGAAGTCCGGCACTGAGAGCATCAGGATTCGGCTCCCGGCCGGGAGTCCTGCCCTCAGAGTCGCAATGGCCGTTGCGAGGTCGCGCCCGAACGAGGCCGGGTCCGTCTTGGGATTGGGATCGGCGCACAGATCGTTAGTGCCGAGTTCAAATGTGACATAGGCGGTCTGACCGGCCTTGAGCTTCTTCGCCGCCGCGACAACGAGGTTCGCCTGGCGAGGGGCGTCCTCCATCGCTTTGCCCGAGGTGGCGGCGTCCACGACGAGCGGCGAGCCGCCGATGGCTTTGAAGCGCTCGTACATGCTTAAGACGCCGTCATTGTGGGCTGAGCCGATTACCCACGAGAAGCCGATGTGGTCGCGGAGATAAGAAGGGGAGACGCTGTAGGCCTGGCTGTACGAGTCGCCGATGGCCGCGAGCAGGGACGGCAGGGGCGGCAGGGGCGCAGTCGATGTAGCCGTGGGCACGGCTGTGGGCGCGGCTGTGGGCACGAGGCCTGTTGCAGATATGGATGGTGCCGGAGACGAAACGGGCGTAGCTGTCGCTGTCGTGGCCGTCAATGTGGTGCTGGCTGGCTGGGAACCGGTCGGAGTGGGGGAGGCCGTGGTGCCTGCCCAGACGCTCCTGCCGACGATGGCCGCGACGAGACCGATGATTACGATCGCACCGCCGACTAACGCCAGCGCTCCGCGCTGACCGAATGGCAGACTGCGGCCCCGCCGCGGCTCGTTTGCGGATTGCATGTGCGCATCCTACCGGCCAGGGCCGTTTGCGGACGTCGGCCGGGGCTCCGGTACGCCCCGTCGGCCGTTACGATGGCGCCATGTTGCAGGCTGACTTCGCCGCGGAAGCATTGGGACGCTGCCGTCTGTTCGATGGCATGACCGGGGAGCCGCTTGCGGCCTTGACTCGGACGCTGCGGACCCGCCGTTTCCGGCGTGGCGAGGTTCTCTTTCACGAGGGCGATCCCGGCGACGCACTTTTCATCGTGGCCAGCGGCGCGGTCAAGGTCGTCGTGCCGTCCGAGGACGGTGCGGAGGCCATTCTGGCCACGCTCCGCCGCGGCGACTTCCTCGGTGAGCTTGCGTTGCTCGACGGCGCGCCGCGTTCTGCAAGCGCCATAGCCCTGGAGCCGACCGAGACCCTGGCCCTGCCACGCGATCAGTTCCTCGCGCTGGTGGCCAGTGAGCCGGCCATCCGCGACGCTCTCCTGGCGGCCCTGGCGGGTGAGTTGCGGCGCCTGACGACCCACGTCGCTGAACTTCACTTTCTTGACCTGACCGGCCGGTTGGCAGCTCGTCTGGCTCGTCTAGCAGAGGAACAGGGTGAGCGCAGCTCCGATGGCTCGGTCCGGCTGGACGGGCCAGTGACTCAGAGCGACCTGGCGGCCATGATCGGGGCGACGCGTCAGAGCGTGAACAAGCTGCTTGGCGAGTTCGAGGCAAGCGGGCTGATTCGCATAGAGCGCGACAGCATCGTGGTGACGAGTCTGGAGTCCCTCGCCAAAGCGGCTCGCCGGTAAGGCACCGGCCGCTCGCGGCCCACCGGTAGGGCACCGGCCGCCGCCGCTGGGCATCCCCGCGGTCGACCTAGCCGGCCGAAATGACTCCCTCGTGCCCCAGCTGGAGGAGCTGCGCCCGACTCTCGTCAAGATGGTGAGTCGCCGTTCCGAATAGGCGCCTGAGCAGCATCTTCGACTGGCTGGAGCCGCCGGTCAGCAACGCCAACAGACCATCGGCCTGCACCGACACTAGCACCGCTGGGCCGATCGCTCGGGCCGTCGAAAGGGCCGTCGGATCCTCGCGCAGTGCAGACCAGCCGAGCATGTCGCCGGCGTGGAGCGTCGATACGAGGACCCACCGATGCTCGTGCCGCACCCGAAGCGCGACCTGGCCCTTTGTCAGCCAATGGACCTCGGAGATGGGGGCGCCCATATCAACGAGCGTCTCGCCGTCCGCAAGAATGCGCCGCACCGCCTGCCCCGAAAGGGACTCGAGGTCGGACTGATCCAGCCCGGAGAACAGCGGCAACTCTGCCAGCTCGGCGGCGCTGACCTTCTCCGTCGTGCTCATCGTTCGCTCCCAACTGCCACAGCCGACCGACTTCCCCGGTGCCCTCATTGTCCGCTACGTGATGCCGGCCTGCTCACCCTTTATGGCTGCCCTGCCTCCCGCGCGAACGAGTGCAGGAACGCGGCGGCGGCGATGCCGGCCCGGCGCCGACCCTCCGCGCCACCGAGGAAAGCGGTCAGATTTGCGGCGCTGGTACCCGACGGGCTGACCAGCGCAAGCTCGACCTGAGTGTCGTCGCCCGACTCGACTGTTCTGACGGCGAGGCCGATCGATGCGCCCGACTCCTGGCGTATCTGCTCGGCGATGGTGGCTAGATCGGGGAGAGGCGCGCCCGAGCCGGGTGCGCCAGGCTGATCGACGGCAGCGGCCCTTGCCTCCATTAGCCACGGCGCGTCGCCAAAGAGCCTGGCCGTGGAGCCGCCCGTGCCCAGTTCCACGACCGCAACCGTCCAGTTGAGTGCCGCTAGATCGCGGCCCAGGACCGCCGACCACGTGTCGTCGGCGCGGCCCCAGACGTAGTGGCCGAGGGCGGTCAGGACCACGCTCTCCGCCTCGTCTACGACAGCGGCGGCCGGGCGGCCAGCTTCGGCGATTGCAGAGATGCGGACGTCCACGGCATCGGCCCGGGCATACGTGGCCACGATGGGGTTGGCCGCCCGTAATAGCGGCTCGCCAAGCAGCGCCGCCACGAGCGATTCGCCGATGCCCGTCAGGCGGTACGTGCGTGTCACTCGCTCCTGCCCCAGGCCCCGCTCGGACAGCCGTGGCAGAACCCAGTCCTGCCACATCGGCCGCATCTCGCTGGGAGGTCCGGGCAGGGCCACCACCACGCGTCCGTCCTGCCGGTCGACCCACCAGCCCGGGGCTGTGCCGCGGTCGTTGGGAATGGCCGTGGACGACGGGATCAGCCAGGCCTGCTTGAGGTTCGTCTCGGCGAAGGCGATGCCGCGCCGCTCGAACAGATGGCGAAGCCAGCGCTCCAGTTCCGGATCCACGGCCGGCTGCTCCCCGCAGACGTCGGCTATGGCCTCACGAGTCAGGTCGTCGGGCGTGGGACCGAGGCCGCCCGTCGTGATGACCAGGTCGGCGGCCTCCAGCGCGTCGCTCAGCGCGGCCGTAACCGTGCCCAGCCTGTCTGGCAGGGCCGAGATCCAGGCCACGTCCACGCCCGCTTCGGCCAGGGAGTGAGCCAGGTCGCCGCTGTTCGTGTCCCGCGTTTCGCCGGTGGTGAGCTCGCTCCCGACCGCGAGCAGAACGGCCGTGAGGAGTGTTCTGGCGGGGATGGGCACGATTTCCATGGTGCGAGTGTACGGTCAGGCGGCCAATCGCGGCCTTCGGTTTGACCGCCCGTTCGGCCGTGGGCTCAGCGGTTTGTGATTTTGGTGCCCTCCGCTGCTATGATCGCGGTGCTGTTGCATATCTACACGAAGGAGGTCCCTTGGCTGATCGGTCCTCCTCGAAGCGCCCGGAATCTGACTCGGATACCGCTGCCGGGCCTTCTGGCAAGTCCGATGCTGATCGAGCACCCGGATTGGGTGAGCAGTTTGGCCGCACCCGGAGCGCTCTTCTCGGCCTGATCCGCTCCCACATCGACCTCGCCCGGGCCGAGTTCTCGGAGATCGGCGGCCAGGTCAAGCGGGCCGCGGCCCTCGGCGGCATCGCCCTGCTCCTGCTCTTCCTGTCGGGCATGATGATTGCCGTCGGGACGCTGCTATTTGTCGGTGAAGCGGTCTTCGGGTCGATCGGTTGGGGCGTTCTCGACGGCTCGGAACTGCTGATCGCCACAGCCTTGCTGCTCATATTTGCGATCATCGACCTGAGCTGGGGCCGAGCGCTTTCTTCTTTGCTGGTCGCGTTGGGCGTGGGCCTTGTGGTCACCGGCGTTCTGGCTGTCGACTGGAACTGGGTCAGCCACAACTACTCAGGAATGCCGGCTGCAATAGTGCTCGCCATCGCCGTCGGCGTCGTGGCGATCGGCGTCCTGGGCGCCCTGCTGGGCTCGGCATTCGGCCGGTGGCCGGCCATCGGAGGCCTTGCCGTCGGGTCAGTCTGCGGCGTCCTGCTCGGACTCTTGGCTGCATTTGGTCCGGGGCTCCGCGTCGCTGCAGCCGTGGGCGTGGCCGCCCTTCTGCTGTTCTGGCCGATCGTGGCCGCCGTCTTTGTTTTCCGCCATGGCATCGACACCGCGAAACTGCGCCAGCGTTTCGTGCCTGAACAAACCATCAAGACAACCAAGGAGACCATCGAGTGGGTGCGCGAACAGATGCCGCTCGGGCGGAAGTCGTAGCCCGCCGCCAGCTTCTGCTGGTCGAGGTCGTCAGGCTTGAGGCTGCCGGCCGCTCGGCGATAGACATTCCCGCCAAGATCCGGCGAGCGCCGGCCAAGACGGTCGCGCTCGCGGTCGGAACCGCTTTTGTCGTTTTAGGCGGGCCCAAGCGGTCCTTCCACGCCGCCAGGCGGGCGATCTTTGGACCGACGGCGGATCTGCCGAAGTCGATGCTGCCCGAACAGATCGACAAGGCGCTGCGGTCCCTAGGTGACGACGGCGACCGAGTCCGAGGCGTGCTCGAGCGTGAATTCGTCAACTACCTCGACAAGACGAAGCCCACGCGTGAGGCCCGTGACCTGCGCGGCACAATTTCCGAACTCGGCGGCAACGTCCTTCGACCGGCCACGGCCGAGGCCGGCAAGCGGCTGGCCAAGGAGTTGTTCAAGCCCGAAGGCGGTAGGTTCCACGAGGTCATAGATCGAATTCAGACTCGGCGGAGCGCCCGCGAGGCCGGGGCCGAGACCGGGGCCGGGGCCGAGACCGAGGCCGGGGCCGAGACCGGGGCCGGGGCCAGCAGCAAGGCGGATCGGGAGCCGTCGACGGCTTCATTGCGGTCTGATCGGCGCCCGACTCGGGGCCGAAAGGGCGCGCGCCCCAGCTAGGATCGCGCCTGGACGGAAAACACTCAACGTTGTCTGGGGCGACGCTAAGAGCGCGCGAGGGCGGCCAGGGACTCCTTTCGGAGTTGGCACGTGGGTCGCCACGCTTGGCCCGACGTCGGCGCGGTCGGTCGTGGCTTCAGGCCACCGTGGAAGTTCGTTAGTGCCATCCCAGGCGGCATTGAGTGGCAAACTCAGCGGTCTCGCCGCCCAGTGCCGTCCAGCGCCGCCCGAGATGGAGGTGAGCGGAAACGGCAATGTCGCGCGCCAACTCGCCGCTTCTCGCACACGTGCCGCGCCCACTCCGCGTGGCCCCGCTAAACTCTGTGACCGCGGGCGAGTGGCGGAATGGCAGACGCGCCAGCCTTAGGAGCTGGTACCGGAAACGGTGTGCGGGTTCGACCCCCGCCTCGCCCACCAGGATCAGCATGCGGTGACTGCGAGGGATTGCTGCGGAGCCGGAAGGGGACGGATGACGAGAGCTGTCATGTGGGACTTCGATGAGACGTTGGCCCGCCGGTCGGGGCGGTGGAGCGACCTGCTTGTCGACGTCCTGGACTTGGAGTCGCCGGGTCATTCTCTGAAAGCCACGGCGTTCCTGCCGGGCCTCTCACACGGATTCCCATGGCACGACTGGGAGAGGGGACACCCGGAACTCTCCGATCCAGACCGGTGGTGGGAATACATCCGGGGTGTGCTCGGTGGTGCTCTCGAAGGGGCGGGCGTGAGCAAACCGCTCGCCGCGAGGGCACTGATTCGAGTCCGCTCGGAATACACGCGGCTCGATCGGTGGACCGTCTTCCCCGACACCATTCCGGCTCTGGAACGGCTGCGAGTACTGGGCTGGCGCACTGCCATCCTGTCAAATCATTGCCCTGAGTTACCTGAACTCGTGCGCGGGCTCGGTTTGTGGGACTACTTCGATGCTGTTCTGACGTCGGCGGCGACTGGCTTCGAGAAGCCGAATCCAACGGCATATGCACTTGGCTTGAAGGCCCTCGATCGGCCGGATGTCGTGTGGATGGTGGGCGACAGTCCCGAGGCCGATATCGCCGGGGCGCGCCGCTGCGGCATTCCTGGGGTGCTAGTTCGGCGGCCGTCACCCGGCAGCGAGTGGGCGCCGGACCTCACGGCAGCGGTCGAGATGATCCTCGCTAGCGAGGAATGAGCCTACCGCCAGAGATAGGCGAAAGTCGCCACGGACATCGCCACGGCAATCATGGCTCGGCGGACCGGCGATCTGCGGCGCTTGACCGCGGATCGGGGCCCCGCGGACGCCCCCTCGCTCATGCTCCGGGCCGCAGTCGGCTGCGCCACCTATAATCTGCCGACGATGCAGACCACAAACACGCCCCTTCCCCAGTCACGCCTCCAGATCGAGTTCGAGGTTCCGCCCGAGCGCCTCGCCAAGGCCATAGATCAGGCTGTGGTGCGCCTGTCGCGCCAGGCGCGAGTTCCCGGCTTCCGGCCGGGGAAGGCGCCGCGATTTATGCTCGAGCGAGTTCTCGGGCCCGGAGTTGTTCTTGACGAGGCCGTCGAGCAGCTGGTGGATGACACCTACCGAGAGGCGTTGCGAGAGCAAGACTTCCGGCCGCTCACTCCGCCGGAAGTTGAGGTCACTCAGCGCGAGGAAGGCAAGCCGGTCATCTTCAAGGCGGTCGTGCAGGTTCGGCCAGAGGTCAAGCTCGGCGATTTCGAGCATTTCCCGTTCGTGCCGGAAGTCAATCCGGTTGACGAAACGATGGTCGAGAAGGTCCTTGACGAACTGCGCGACAACGAGGCCCACCTGGAGCCGATGGACGATCGCCCGGCCCAGGTCGGCGATTACGCCATCGTCGCGTTCCAGGGCACACGCGACGGCGCCTCGTTCATTGGTGGCTCGTCGGAGAATATGCCGCTCATCCTGGGCCAGAACCGCGTCTACCCGGGCTTCGACGACCACATCGCCGGGCTCCAAAAGGGCGAAGAGCGAGAGTTCGACCTCACAATTCCCGACGACTACCAGGTTGAGTCGATGCGCGGCGCGCAGATGCACTTCAACTTGACGCTCAAGGACTTGCGCCGCAAGGTCGCGCCTGAGGCCAACGACGATTTCGCCCGATCCGTCGGTAGTTTTACGGACTTGGACCACCTCAAGGCCGAGTTGCGCGAGCGCCTCGAGGCGAATGCTCTGGATCGGGCCCGCCACGAGTTTGCCGACAGGATCGTCGAGTACGCTGTCGCGAACGCCACGCTTGATATGCCCGAGATCCTGGTGGACAAGGAAGTCGAGGTAATGCGCGACGAGATGCGCTCCGCCATGGCCCGTCAGGGAATGAGCGAGGAGGCATTTCTCGAGGCCGCGGGCAAGACTGAGGCCGAGATGAACGAGCAGTTCCGGCCACAGGCGTTGACGCGGGCCAAGAGCTTACTGGTGCTGGCGGAGATCGCCACCGTGAAGGGCGTAGAGGTTTCTGACGCGGAGGTCGAGGCCGAAGTGGAGGCTGCCCGGACCAGCTATGCGAATGATCGAGACATGGTCCAGTACTTTGAAAGCGAACGCGGCCGCACCTCCATCAGAACCACCTTTCGGCGCTCGCGAACCGTGGAGCAACTGGTAGACGAGTGGCTCGCCAGCCATCCCGATGCGCCGCGACTGCGCCATCGCGAGGCGGCGTCGGCAA
>JAYUDR010000166.1:0-11454 GCA_043739665.1 Chloroflexota bacterium | reverse complement strand
TCGTCGGCCTGCTTGGCGCGTTAATCACGATCGGCTTGCTCTTCCCAATCACTGCCCTCGTGTCCCCTTACTTCAAGGTCTTACCAGTCGAAGCCGGCCTGGCCGTCGGGCAAAACATCGCCCTCATCGTGCTGGGATCGGGCGTCGGCATCGGCGTCGTCGGCTCGTATTTGTCCGTCCGAAGCTATCTCCATCGCTGATCGGACGACCGATCCGCGGGGCTCCTGTTGCCTGAGGTTTTCATCGATGCCGCCTGAGACGTTCCGCAATAGTCCTGACGAGCCCGCGCCGCCGGTCCAGCCCCTGGAACTTCCGCCCGCAACGACCGGGGAGGCGTCCGACTCGGCCGAGACCTCACCACTGGCGCAACGGGGTCACCGTGGCGTTGCGTCCTCGCGCGTCAGCTTGATTCTTGTGGCCATCCTGGCCGGGAGCGCCCTATTCGTGGGCGGCTTCTCGCTGGGCTCTCACGTGGCCACTACGCCCGGTACACCGGCCAGCCAAGAGACGCGCTTCGGCCCCTTCTGGGACGTCTACTCGTTCATCACGAGCAAGTACGCCGGATCGCCCGCGCCGGACCAGGACAAGCTGACCCAGGCCGCCATCAACGGCATGATGCAGAGCCTCAACGACCCCTACTCCTACTACCAGGCCCCGGCCGACTTCCAGAACTCGCTTCTCAGCGTCGGCGGCCAAGCCGAAGGCATCGGCGTCCAGGTCAAGCTGCAGCCGGTTGACCCAGCCTCAACGACCCCCTGTACCAAGGTCGGAAGCGGCTGCGAACTCGCCGTTGACCACCCCATTCCGGGCTCGCCCGCTGAAGCCGCGGGTATTGCGTCCGGCGACGTGATCGTTTCAGTCAACGGCACTTCGCTGGACGGAATGACGATCGATCAGACGACCGCCCTCATAAAGGGCCCCAAGGACACGACGGTCACGTTGGGCCTGGATCGAAACGGCAAGCAGCTGCAGCTGGCGATCGTCCGCAAGATTTACAGCCGGCCGGAGGTGACAAGCAGGACGCTAGCGAATAGTTCCGTGGCCTACATCGCCGTATCCGGCATGAACGCCCCTGCCAGTTCGCAATTCGACGTGGCTCTCCAGAAGGCTCTCGACGCCGGCCGGCGCAACGTCATCCTTGACCTGCGCGGGAACCTTGGCGGATACGTCGCCGATGCGGTCAAGATCGCAAGCGAGTTCATCCCATCTGGGACGATCGCCTATCAGGTGGATTCTACTGGGACGACCTCGGAAGTAACGGCGACGTCCGGGGGCCGGGCCACCGATGGCTCGGTCCACGTGGTGGTACTGGTTGACGGCAACACCGCCTCCTCGGCCGAAATCTTGGCAGGCGCGCTTCAGGCACGCGGCACGGCCAAGTTGGTCGGCACCAAGACCTTCGGCAAAGGCATCGTCCAAGAGTGGCTGCCCCTTTCCAACAACTTCGGCGGCATCCACCTGACCGTGGCGCGTTGGCTCACGCCGGACAAGGTCTGGATCCAGGGCAAGGGCCTCCAGCCCGACGTGCCGGTGAGTCCCGATGGGGCACGTGCCGGCGTGGACCCCGTCCTGGATGCGGGGCTGCATCAACTCGGCTTCCCGCCGGACAGCGCCGCTTCCCCCAGCCCGGGGCCAAGCGGCAGCCCGGGGCCGAGCCTTATGCCAACCAGCAGTCCCGCACCGAGCGGCAGCTGAGCCGGCGCTTGCGCCAATTCGCTTGGACCCGTACGATGCCCGGGAACGAAAGGAGGTGATGTGCAGTGTCGGATTTGCCGATGCCCTGCACCACCTCGCGAGGATCCGGCCTCTAGGGACCGTCCATCCCCGCGGGTGGTGATTAACGCAAGCCGGATGCCGGTCCTTCGGGGCCGGCATTCGTGCGTCTCCCAACCGCAGCCGCACCGAGGAGCCCAGCCGTGGGCGAAGAGCAGACCATCGCCCTCAACCGAAAAGCCCGCCACGACTACTCGATCGACGATTCGTTCGAGGCCGGCATCGTCCTGACCGGCACAGAGATCAAGTCCGTGCGGGCGCACAAGGTGACCTTGTCCGGCGCATACGCGCGCATCGACAACGGCGAGGCCTGGCTGGTGGGCGCCAACATTTCGCCCTGGGATACCGGGAATCGATACAACCACGAGCCCAAGCGACCGCGCAAGCTGCTGCTCCACCACAACCAGATCTTGTCCCTGCTCAATAAGACCAAGGCCAAGGGGCAAACCCTCGTCCCGCTGAAGATGTACATCACCGGTCGAGGCATTGCCAAGCTCGAAATCGGCCTGGGCCGCGGCAAGCAGCTCCACGACCGCCGCCACGACATCGCCGACCGCGATGCAGCCCGGGACATGGCCCGGGTCCTCGCAGACTCCGAACGCGGCCGAACCCGCTGAGCATGCCCAGGGCGTACGAGAGTCCAGGAGAGTTTCGATGGAGACAGAGACGCCGCTCATCACCGGTCGCTATGAAACGACGGCGCGCGAGTACCTGCGCCGCGCCCCGGCGCTCAACCGAGGAACGCGGTTCTCCAACGGGTTCGGGGTGCTGGCGCTAATACTCGCCGCGATCAGCCTACCCGACCCGGCTCCCGTCGCCGTCGAGCTTGCGCTGGCCATTGCCTTGCTCTCCGGTTACTACTGCGTGCCCTTCACCTGGCTGACTCTTCGGTCGAGAAAGGCGCAAGTGGAACAGCCAGTCGACGTGGTGGCCGACGAAGTTGGACTCCATTTCGTGCACGGCATCACCGAGATCGACGCCCCTTGGGAGGAAATAACTCGGCTACGCGAGACGCACGACTACTTTCTTGTGATGGCGTCCTATCCGCGGGCCTACATCCTTCCTAAGCGCGCGTTCGATCCCGCCCAGCTGGAGGCCTTTCGATTGCTGGCCGCCTCCAAGAGCAAACTCGCGCATGATTGAAAGGCGCCCGAAGTCCCGCTACTGCTGACGTCGGATAGTCGTCACACCGATTTGTACACCGGCGTCGTAACCATTGTGGTAAAAGAGAAGCGATGACAACTGACTGGCTCGAGCCGCTCGAGGGCAACCGCAACGACAACGACAGCGACGACGTGTCGTTTGACGCGGCGCCATCGGTGCCATCGGTGCCGCCGCTGACGGCTGTCTTTGTTGCCCCGTCGGCGGTGGTAGTGGGCAGCGACCTCGCTTCTCCGCCGCCCCACCGATGGTTTCGGCGCGGCCTTCCGAGGGAGCGAGCGTTGCGGGTCGCGTCGCGCCGTAGCCGGCTCGTTGGCTTTGCGGTGGCATTCGCCGTCGGGGTCGCGGCAGTTCTCGTCCTTCTCTACGTCGCTGCCTTCAGTCTCTCCAGCACCTACCGTGACCGAGTTCTTCCCCGAGTGCACGCCGGTTCGGTGGATCTCTCCGGGTTGACGCGCGACCAGGCCATAGTCAAGCTCCGATCGGATTACGCCTACCTCGCCGACGGCCTGGTGACCATCACGACACCGGTTGGCACGGCGACCATTAGCTACAAAGAGGCCGGTCGCGGGCCGGACGTCGAGGCCATGGCTGATGCTGCAATGGCCATCGGCCACACTGGTGGTTCCGTGGCCGATGGCCCTACCGTGGTCCATTCCGCGGCCTTTGGCCAGGATATCCCGGTTGTAATCCAGGTCGATCCCACTGCCCTGGCCGAGCGCATTCACGTCCTCGCCCGCGCGACCTTGGTCGCTCCGGAGAATGCTCAGGCCACGCCCAAGGACGGCAACTTCAGCCTCACGCCGGGGACCGTGGGCCGCGGCATAGACGAGATGGCGATGGGATCGGTGATCATCGACCAGCTGACACGGGCCGATGCTGCGCCGGATCTGCATATCAGCGGCAGTTTCGCGACGCTGAAGCCCCACGTTAGTGACCAGAACGCCCAGGACGCGATTGGCCGGGCCTGGAAGATGATCGCCAACGTCGACGTGACTTGGACCGCGCCGCCCGCCGGCGCGCCGGCGAACTGGAAGCCCCAGGTCTGGACGATCAGCGCCGATCAGGTGCGCAGCTGGATAGTTTTCGGGACCAAACCGGACGGCACGTACGAACCGACTCTCGATCAGGCTCAGATGGCGGCCTACGTCGAGGGCTTGCCCGGAAGGGTCGGCGTGGCACCGGTCGAGCCTGGGATTGTTTGGGACGCGTCTGGCAAGCCGGTCGACCTTACCCCAGGCAAGGAAGGCCTCGGCGTGGACCCCGTCGGTACGACCTCCGCCGTCTCAACTTACCTGGACACGCTCGCGGCCGGCGGCAGCGCTGCCTCGAATGTTGAGATCGTCACGGCACCGATCCAGCCACAGATCACCAGCATCGACAGCCTTGCCAATATGGTTGTGGTCGGCAGCCACACCACCACGTTCTACCCGGACATCAGCAACGGCTTTGGCAAGAACATCCGCCAGCCTGCCACTAACTTCAACGGGCAGGTAATCAACCCCGGCGCGCAGTTCAGCTTCCTGGGCGCGGTCGGCCCCATCGATCCAGCCCACGGATTCACGCTCGGCGGGGTCATTCTGAACGGCCTGAGCAATCACACCGGCGCCATGGGCGGCGGCATCTGCTCCGCATCGACAACGATGTTCAACGCCGCCGCCACTGCCGGCCTCAGGATCGACGAACGCCACGCCCACGAGTACTACATCTACCGTTACCCGATTGGCAGGGACGCGACCGTCTACTCGAACGGCGTGACCACCTACGATCTGAAATGGACCAACGACACGCCTTACCCAATCGTGATCCGGGCCTGGACTACTCCTGGCTCCAAGAGCACGATCACGATCCAACTCTGGTCTTGGCCACTCAACCGGACGGTGGCGTGGACCGGCGGCGGGATGGCCAATGTTGTGCATGCGGTCGAGAATCCGCCTGTATACACCAACAAGCTCGCGCCCGGCCAGACCGCCCGAGCCGAGTACGCTACGAACGGTTTCTGGACGTCGGTGACACGAACCGTGACGGACGCGTCCGGCACGGTTCTCCACGACGACACATGGCAGTCCTCGTACGTCGCGGTCAACGGCCAGCTCCAGATCGGTGGCCCGCCACCGGCCCCACTGGCCCCGCCAGCTACGCCGGTGGTCCCGTAGCCGCCCGCCGCACGGCCCAGAACAACGACGCGGTCCCTCTTTAGGCGCCCGCTGTACAATCCGCGGGCGCTGGTCGCAGCGCACCCGGTTGCGGGCTCTGTGGGGATGCGTGGTTTCGACAGGGGCTGGTTACCGGAGAACGCGAGCCGAGGTGCCGTCGGGCCTCGTAAAAAGGCGGCAAAAGAAGTAACTGGCAACAACCAGTCAACTCTCGCCCTCGCTGCTTAGGCAGTAAGGTGAGCGTGGAAGCAGTCTCACCTCCGTGGACTGTGGAAGCGTCATTCAGCGGAGGTGCGGTCCTAGGTAGCGTCGCGTAGCTAGGATCAAAGCCCGCAAGGGAGCGTGACTGGATCGCTCGGCAGACTGCCGATGGCCGTTCGGGCGATTGACGACAAATCATCGGACACGCTCGTAGTGGTCTCCGGAGAAGGTTTCTGGACGGGGAGTTCGACTCTCCCCCATCTCCACCACTTCTTTGCCCTGCGCCGACTCCGCGCGGCAGCCGCCTGCGTTCCCGTCCTTGACACGCCCTGGCCAGAGGGCTAGTCTGCCGCTACCTCGTGATCTGATATACCGCGATTTGAGGTAGGGAGCGACATATGCAAGGCCGAATCCGGGGACAACTTCTCAAGGGCACCACGACCCTGCTGGTTCTGACCGTGCTCCGAGACGGCGAATTGTACGGATACGAAATCGCCCAGCGGATCCGCGAACGGAGCGGCGGCGCTTTCTTCCCGAGCGAGGGAGCCCTCTATCCGGCGCTCCATGCTCTCGAGGCGGACGGCGCCCTCGAGGCCAACTGGCAGGAGAGCGATCGCGGGCCACGCCGTCGTTACTACAAGATCACCCAGTCGGGCCTGGGTATGCTCGCTGAGCACGCCCAGGAATGGGCAGCCTTCTCGCTAGGCATGAGCCAGGCCGTTGGGGAGCCAAACCGATGACCATCGACTGGCTCGTTGCTTTCGTTTGGATCGGAGGCTGGGGGGCCTTCTTGATCGCCGCGATATGGCTGGTTCGGCGCAGTGAACGCCGACTGAGCGCCGAGCCGGGGGACCCATATGCTCCGATCGCCCCAGGACCGGATGTCGAGGGCCCGATATCCGTCTACCTGGAGCGGATGACCGGAGCCCTCGCTCTGCCTGCGGGCGACGTCGCCGAGGTGCGAGCGGAACTCATAGATCATCTGCAGGACTCGATTGCCACCCTCGAGGCCGAAGGGTTCGAGCGGGAAGCGGCGATTCGCGAGGCCCTTGGCCGCCTTGGGCCGCCAGCCGAGCTTGGCCGGCAGCTGCGTGCAGCCCACCAGTCGACCAGGCGGCTCCTGGCGGGCGCCGGCGGCGGCGTCTTCGCCGCAGGCGGCGGTTTCGTCCTGGGCTACCTGGGTGGGGCCGCGCTGGCTCTTCTCCTGGCGCTCGTCCTCGCGACGGTTGCAGCCGTCCTCACCCTGGTCGGCGTCCACCTGCCGGACATCACCTCATCGAGCAGCGGCTACGCGACTAACTCTCTCATGCTCAGCTTCATACTCGCGGTCGCGGCCGCGTTCGCAACTCGATACGCAGTCCGGACCTCTGCGGGCCTCAGCCGGCGCGCTCCGCGGACGGTGGCGGTCTTCTGGGCCGCCGCCGCCGTCCTGGGCTTCGGCTGGTACGCGCTCTTCGGCATCCGCGGTCAGCAGAGCTGGCTGGGAGTCGCCAGCGAGGTATTCATTCCCCTGGCCGCAGTCGCGGGCGCTTTCGTCAGGATTGAGCGACCTATGCCCCACGTCGGCCGCTGGGCCATCGTCTGCTCGGCGATCTCCGTAGGCGTCCTTGTCCTTGGGCTTGCGGCAGTCTCCGGTTCCTCGGTGTCCGGAACAGGGCAGGTGCATGAGTCTCAGCCGGCCGACCTGCACCTAGACACGGTCGCCCCGGCTGCGCCGGCGGCATGGCTCCCGACGGACGACTACGTAGTAATCGGACAAGACGGTGGGCAGGCAAGCGCGACCCACGTAGACGCCCAGGTGATCTCCCCGTCGTCTGGAGCCTTGCCCTTGGCGCCGGCCCTCATCAACTGGCGGGACCTGCGGTTCGAGGCCTGGCACGGACAACCTATGCAGGAGTCAGGCGCCATCGGCATCGACACGCACTACACCGGCGCACTTACGGTCCAGCCGGCCGTCCTCCAAGGCAAGTCCCTGCAGGCCGACTTCCATTTCGAGCGGATGCGAGACGCCCGATCCTTGTGGGTCGTCCTCACCGGCGTGGGGCCGGACGGAAGTCGCTACCGGCTCGGTGATGGGTCGGGTAATTGGACCAAGTTTTACGGCTCGGCATGGGACTGGCTGACGGCGCCGCAATGAGCCGCGACGATGGCCCGGGCGACCGAGCCACGGTTCTAGCCCACGAGCGAAAGCAAATCCTCGGGGCACTCGACGGCGATGCCCTCACCGGCCCAGACCTATTCCGCCGGGTGCGCCAGCGATCGGTCCGCGCCGACGCCGGAGCCGCCGGCCCTGCCAAGCCCTGCGACCAGAGCCTCCTCTACCCAGTCCTGCACAGCCTCGAGGCCGACTGGAAGCTCCAGGCAGCGTGGCAATCGGACGCCGGCGGTGCCAGTCACCGCACCTACCGAAGGCGGCGGCTGCTGCCTCGCCGACCAGCCTGGACCATACGGACCTAGCTCCGCCAAGAGATCACGGCCGTTACCAGGGCATAAATCGAGGCCGCCCCACTGCGCGCAACGCTAGTTGGCCTTCCGCTCGTCAGGCGGAACGATCATCGCGATTCGGCTGATCCCCGATCAGCCCGCCCAATACTTGCCGTTCTTGATCGGGGGTTACCAGTAGTCGCACTCCCCCGAACGAGCTCCACGAGGAGACCCCATGGCTCCATTCCTACGCAATCGCCGTACCCGGATCGCCGCCGCTGCCGGCGCATTTGCACTCATAGCGGTTGTCGTTGCGTCCGTCGTTCTGGCTTTGGGCGCCCACGGACCCCTGAGCGGCACGGCCTTTGCATCGCCATCGCCATCGACATCGACATCGCCATCGACATCGGCCCAGGCTTCCCAGGTGGTCCTTAGCGCATCCGGAACTGCCGGTTCGGTCGGCCCCACAGCGCTTGTGACCTCCCGGCCGTCAGCGAGTCCGTCGTCTCGTGTCGCCCCAATCGCTGGGACTCACCTCCCGCCATTCCCAACGCCCACGACCGGCCCCAGTCAAGGCACTTCAACTCCGCCCGCCGCCACTCCACGGCCCGTCACGGTGACGATCGTCGCCGCCGGCGATATCGCCTGCGACCCCGCCCACAACGTCGGCGCGCCGGCCGATTGCGATCAGGCGGCCACGGCGGCGCAGATCGGCCAGTTGCACCCGACCGCGGTCCTGACGCTCGGCGACACCCAGTACGAGAATGGCACCGCGGCGGGATACAAGAGCGTCTACGGGCCGACTTGGGGCCAGTACCGCTCGATCACTTACCCCGCCATTGGCAACCATGAGTACCTGACGTCCGGCGCCTCGGGCTACTTTGGCTACTTTGGCGTGCCGGCCTACTACAGCTACAACCTGGGCAACTGGCACATGGTGAGCCTGGATTCGGAATGTTCCCAGGTCGGCGGATGCGGGCCAGGGTCGCGCCAGGAAGCGTGGCTTCTGGCTGACTTGGCTGCCAACCCGTCTCTCTGCACCATGGCCTACTGGCACGAGCCGAGATGGTCGTCCGGCGAACACGGCAACGCAACTCAGATGGCAACCATCTGGGCAGATCTTGTCGGCGCCAAGGTCGACGTGGTTCTGACCGGGCACAACCACGACTACGAAAGGTTCGTGCCTTTCGGCGCGACCGGCCAGCCCGATCCCTTGGGGACGACCGAATTCGTCGTTGGGACAGGAGGCAAGAATCATTACGGCTTTGCTGCGACTCCCCTCCCGGGCGAAGCGGTCCGCAACGACAAATCGTTTGGCGTCATTAACATGTCTCTGAGCGCGACCGGCTACAGCTGGAAGTTCGTCTCCGCGCCCGGCTACACCTTCACCGATTCTGGGTCGGCCAACTGCCACTAGCGGAAAACGCCCCAAAACTCCGGGCGGCGGCCCTCTGGTAACGTTGCCATGTGACCACTTCCCGCACCGTGTGCCTGCGCGTGACCTCGCGTCGCCACGGCATTCTCGGCCTCGCGTCCGTCGGGCTCCTCCTCTTCGGAATATTGGCTGCGGCGATTCCATATCGAGGCTACGCGGGCGAGGCCTATTCGCCGCTGAGCCACTTCATTTCGGAACTTGGTGAGGTGGACGTGTCCCGCCTGGCCTGGCTCTTCAATCTCTGTCTGGTGGTCGGCGGCATTGGCCTGGGCGCGTTCCTGCTGCTACTCACCGGTCGCCTGGCCGGCCGATACCGGACAGCACTCACCGTCGTGGGCCTGTTAGCCGGGGTTTCCGGCACGCTCGTCGGCATCTTCCCGATGGACTACCACTTGACGCATCGCGTGGTCTCGGAAGTCTTCTTCGTAACCGGCTGGCTCGTCGCCGTCATCTTCAGCCTGCGGCTCCTCACCGCGCCAAGCTCCGTCTTCCCTCGCTGGCTCGTCGCCCCGGGGACCGTGGTCGGGTCCGTCTTCCTGGCCTTCATCGCGGTCTACTCGACCTACCATCCCGTCGATGCCGACGCCAGGATCCTTAACCGACCCGATATCTGGACGGTTCCAATGTTCGAGTGGGCGTCCCTCCTCAGCCTCCTGGTGTGGTTCGTTTGCGTGTCCGTGGTCCTGTTGCGCGAGGCCGCTCCACCGACGTAAGCACAGGCCCGGATGCCGAAACGGCCGGCCCGCATATCCTTTCCGGCATGTCCCAAGCCCCCGACAAGCAGCGACATGGCCTGCGAGGCCTCCTGGTCGACTTCGAGCCGCTGAAGCGCGACCGCGACTTCCGAATGATCTGGCTGGGCCAACTCATCAGCGGCGTAGGTCGCCAGGTCACGGTCGTGGCCCTGCCCTTCGAGCTGTGGCAGCTCACCCACAGCTCGCTGTCCATCGGTCTGCTGGCCCTCGTCCAGCTGGCACCGATCGTCGTCTTCGCCCTCGCCGGCGGGGCCATCGCGGATGCAGTGGACCGGCGCCGCCTCCTCATCGTCACCCAGATACTGCTGGCCGGCTGTAGCCTCGCGCTGGCCGTGATCGCCGCCCAGCCGCAACCATCCGTCTGGGCCCTTTATGTGGTGGCGTTTGTGTCCGCCGGCGTAGGAGCCGTGGACCAGCCCGCCCGCACGTCCGCCCTGCCGCGCCTCGTCCCGCGCGAGCGCCTTCCAGCCGCCATCGCCGTCAGCTGGCTGAGCGGCCAAACGGTCTCCGTTGCCGGGCCCATCTTCGCCGGCCTTCTCATCGCCGTGGCCGGTGTGGCTACGGCCTTCGCCCTGGATGTGGCCACCTTTGTGGCCAGCCTGGCAGCGCTCCTCCTGATCGCCCCGATTCCGCCCCACCCCGATGCCACGCGTCCCAGCCTGCAGTCGATCCGTGAGGGCCTGCGCTTCGCGCTGGACCGGCGCATCATCCTGGCCACCTTCGCCATCGACTTCAACGCCATGGTCTTCGGCATGCCGAGCGCGCTCTTCCCGCAGCTTGCCCTGACCGTCTTCAACACCGGTGCGGCAGGCTTCGGCCTCCTGAACGCAGCGCCGGCCCTGGGTGCCTTCGTCGGGGCCGCGTTCAGTGGCTGGATCGGCCGGGTGCGTCGTCCGGGCCGGGGCGTGGTGGTGTCGGTGGCGGCGTGGGGCGCGGCAATCGCAGCCTTCGGCCTGCTGACCGCCAGTTTCCCACTGGCCCTGTTCTGCCTGGCCATCGCCGGCACCGCGGACGTTATCAGCGCCGTCCTGCGCAGCTCTATCGTCCAGCTCGCCACGCCCGACCAGCTGAGGGGGCGCGTCTCGTCGATTCACATCCTGGTGGTGACAAGCGGCCCGCGGCTGGGCGACGCTGAGGCGGCGGTTGTGGCCGCTCTCGCCGGACCGCAGTTTGCGGTCGTGTCGGGTGGCGTGTTGTGCCTCTTGGGCCTGGTTGCCGTGCTCCGCCTCTTCCCGCAGCTCCTCGACTACGAGATCGCGGCAGACGCACCTCTACGGGGCGCGTAGGCGATCACCCGGATCTACACGGCCTTTCGACGCCGCCATACGAGCGGCAGGACGAAGGCTGCTGCCGCCGTCGACGGTGCCGACGAGGGCGAGGGCGATGCCGGCGGAGGAGTGATCCCGATCTGGAGGACACCGTTGACCTTGACGTAATGAGACTTCCAGGTGTCGTCGTGAATTACGGCGCCGGAAGCGTCCTTCACGATACGGTTCACGCTGGTGTCGTAGCCATCGGTCACGTATTCGGATCGAAGCGTCTGGCCCGG
>JAYUDR010000165.1:0-4653 GCA_043739665.1 Chloroflexota bacterium | reverse complement strand
CCGATGCCGAGCTCGAAGCGTCCTCCGCTGATGACGTCGAGCGTGGAGCACAGCTTGGCCGTGAGGCCGGGGTTCCGGAATGACGTGCAGACCACCATGTGGCCCAGGCGCACCCGCGTTGTGGCCATCGCCAGAGCGGACAACGTCGAGAAAGACTCAAAGGTGATCTCGTCGGTGGGCTCGGGCACGGTCGTGAAATGGTCGAAGACCCAGAGGGACTCGAATCCGAGCGCCTCGGCGTTCTGGGCCAGCTCGATGGTCCGCGTCCATGCGGCGGCGGCATCCCAGCCGTCGTACTCGCCCTTCCAGCCCTGGGGCGCCATGACGCCAACTTGCATCGAGTTCTCCTTTGTGCGTTTCGCCGGGACGGGCTGAACTCGCCACCGTCGGCGTGCTAAGCGTAAACGAATCCCGGCTCCCGACGCTCGTCTATCATCTGACGGCCCCAGCCGACACAGGAGCAACGATGCCGAAACCAAAGCCTCATCCTCGCGTGGTCGTGGTCGGCGACCTCGTGGTGGACGTCGTCCTGGCACCGGACCGCGAGCTCGTCATCGGAACCGACATCCCGGGCAAGGTGGCGGTCCGCCAGGGCGGTTCGGCGACCACCACGGCCCGCTGGCTCGGTCGAAGCGGGGCCCGCGTCTCGCTCATCGCCGCGGTCGGGCGGGACGCCGCGGGTCGCGCGCTCGTCCGGACGATCCGAGCCGACGGCGTGACGCCGCATGTCGCCCACATCGCCGGCCAGCCGACCGGCCGGGTCGGCGTCTTCGTGTCACCCGGCGGTGAGCGCTCGTTCGTCCAGGATCGCGGCGCCGCGCTTCACCTGGCTCCGGAGCATCTGCGGGAGCAGTGGTTCGCCTCCGCCGAGCTCGTCCACATCCCGACCTACTCGCTGCTCGACCATCCGCTCGGGGATGCCGGGAAGCGGGCGGCCGAACTCGCCCATGCCGCCGGGGCCCTCGTCACGGTCGACCTGTCGTCGGCCGGCCCACTCCTGGCGATTGGGCGGCAAGCGGCGATCGAGGTTGTCGGCGGCACGCAACCCGACCTCCTGTTCGCGGCCGGAACGGAGGCCCGCGCGCTCGCCGACAGCGACGAGGAGCTCCTCGGCATTGCCCCGATCGCGGTTCTCAAGCGCGGCCCGAAGGGTGCGACGATTCTCTTTCGCGAGGGAACGGCGGTCCTTCGAATTGAGGTGGCCGCGAAGGCAGTCGCCGCGACCGACACGACCGGTGCCGGTGACGCCTTCGACGCCGGCTTCATCCTCGGCTGGCTCGCGGCCCGACGAGACGGCGCATCGACTGCAGCCGGCCTGCGCCGCGGCGCCATCGCGGGCCATCGCATGGCGACCCGGCAACTCCTTCGGCCGCGGGAAGAGCTGGCCTTCGGCTGACTCGGGCGGAGGCGTGGCGGCGCGGCCGAGGGCCCGGGCGGAGGCCGCGCTACCATCAAGCTATGCACGCACGTCTCGATCAATCCGTCCCGGCCGGTCTTCACGACAGGTTGTCGATCGCCCCGGAAGTCGCCGATGCCATCGCCGCGGGTCGCCCAGTCGTCGCTCTCGAGTCCACGCTGATCAGCCACGGCCTGCCGTACCCGCAGAGCGTCGAGGTGGCCCGGGCCGCGGAGATGGCCGTGCGCGAGAGCGGCGCGGTGCCGGCGACAGTGGCGATCCAGGGCGGTCGAATCCTCGTCGGCCTCAGCGAGGAGCAGCTCGTCACGCTGGCCACTACGGTCGGCGTGATGAAGGCGTCCCGACCGAGCCTCTCGGTCGCGCTCGCCGGCGGCGGCTGGGCGGCGACGACCGTCTCGGCGACGATGATCGCAGCAGCGGCAGCGGGGATCGGCGTCTTCGCCACGGGTGGCATCGGGGGCGTCCACCGCGGCGCGCTCGGAGTGCCCGGCCACGCGGCCCGGCCAACTCTCGACATCTCGTCGGACCTCGAGGAGCTGGCCCGGACTGCGGTTGCGGTTGTCTGCGCCGGGCCGAAGGCGATCCTCGACGTGCCCGCCACGCTGGAGTACCTCGAGACGCGCGGCGTCCCGGTCGTGGCCGTCGGCACCTCGCAGATGCCCGGCTTCTGGACGCGCGATAGCGGCATCCCCGCCCCCGCGTCCGTCGCCGACGTGGCCGCGGCCGCGGAACTGGTCGCCACCCACTTCGCCCTGGGCCTTGGGTCGAGCGTGCTGCTGTGCGTCCCGGTTCCAGAGGCGGACGCGTACCCGCCGGCCGACACGCGCGCGGCCGTGGAGATGGCGATCGCCGGCGCCGCCGCTGCCGGGATCGAGGGGCCGGCCGTAACGCCCTGGCTGCTGGCCCGGATGGCCGAGATCACCGAGGGTCGCTCGGTCCGAGCCAATGTGGCCCTGATCGTCAACAACGCCCGCTTTGCCGGGCAGCTCGCGGTCGCGCTCGCGCGCACCTGGGCGCCGGTCACCACGTCGGGCGAGGCTTGGCCGGCCGAGCAGAGTTGGATCGACCGCGGTCTACGGGAAGATCGACGTCACGATTAGGCCGACTGCGGCCGCGCCCACGACGATCGTGGTCACCCAGCCCACGACATTGAGGAGACGGCCGTTGGTTCGCGCGCCCATCGCCGCGCGGCTGTTCGAGACGAGCATCACGAGGACGAGGAGCGGCGCGGCGATCAGGCCGTTGAGCACGGCGCTCAAAACCAGGGCAGTGATCGGATTGATCCCGAGGAAGTTGATGGCCATCCCGACGAGTGTCGCGGCGATGATGACGATATAGAACTGCGGCGCCCGGGTGATCTTGTGATCGAGCCCCGATCGCCAACCAAATGCTTCGGCCACGCCATAGGCCGCCGCGCCCGTCAGGACGGGCACCGCAAGCACGCCGGAGCCGATGAGTCCGACGGCGAGGAGGAGGGCCGATGCGTCGCCGGCCAGCGGACGCAAGGCCTGGGCGGCATCGGTGGCCGAGGTGATGTCCGTCTTGCCTGCCACAAACAACGTGGCGCCGGTGGTGAGGATGATGAAATAGGCCACGACCTCCGAGAAGACCATCCCCGCGACAGTGTCCCAGAGGACGTACTTGAGGTCGAACCGCGTGGCGCCCTGGCGTTGGCGGAGGTGGCGGCGGCCGATGCTGATCTCCTGTTCCACCTCCTGGCTGGCCTGCCAGAAGAAGAGGTACGGCGAGATTGTCGTGCCGAGCAGAGCGACGAGGATACCGATGTAGGCCGGATCAAGCCGGATCGTCGGAATCAGCGTTCCGGCCAGGACCTTGACGATGTCGGGGCGCGCGAACAGGGCTGCCGCAATGTAGGCCAGGAGCGCCAGGGCCAGCCACTTGAAGACCTTCTCGATGAAGCGATAGCTGCCGAAAACCTGAAGCCCGAGGATCCCCAGGCTAACCGGCACGATTAGGACGAACGACTTGATGGGCACGAGCAGGTTGATGGCCGCCGCGATGGCGCCGATATCGGCCCCCGCGTTCAACGTGTTGGCGATGACGAGGGCGATCACGGCCGGATAGAGGGCGCGGGGGTAATGCTGCCGGAGCGCGCCCGCCAAACCCCGTCCGGTCACCAGGCCGATTTTGGCGCACATGTACTGGACGGCAGTCATCATCGGCAGCATCGCCAGCGTGGTCCAGAGCGTCGCGAAGCCATATTGCGCGCCGGCCTGAGCGTAGGTCCCGATGCCCGAGGGATCGTCGTCCGAGGCCCCGGTTATGAGGCCTGGACCGAGAACCTTGCTGAGTCGTTTCAGGGGGTTCTTTTCAGCCCGAAGCTCGGCCGACTTGGGATCGACGGGCCGCCCGGGGCTCAGGTGCGGCCCACCGGTGCTGGTCGATGCGTTCCGCTCGGGCACGGGCTCATGTCCTCCACTCTGCGCTAGCTTCCCGACGGCAGCGTACGCACAATACAAACGTGGTTGGATCCCGAGCTGTCGTGGACTGCCTGGCGCAATCCGATCTTTGATTGTCTTGGCCGCTGATCCCAGGGAGGACCCGCCGAATGTGGATGCTCGGTACGCCAGCGCTCGAACTCGTGATCCGAGCGGCCATCATCTACGTGGTCTTCTTCGGCGCCCTGCGCCTCTTCGGCAAACGCGAGATCGGCCAGTTCACGCTCTTCGACCTCGCCCTCGTCCTGCTGGCAGCGAACGCCCTGCAACCAGCGATCACCGGACCCGATGCGTCCATCACCGGCGGCCTGATCGTGGTCCTCACGCTCTTCGTTCTAAATCGAAGTGTGGCCTTCGTGCGCGTGCGCAGTCCCTTTGTCCGCCGGATGCTGGAATTTGGCCCGACGGTCGTGGGGCGCGACGGTGCTTGGCTCCTGCCCGAGCTCGTCCGGCAGGGCCTCGATCTAGTCGATGTCGAGGCCGCGCTCCGGGAGCACGGACTGGACGCGGTCACGCAGATGAAGCTGGCGACCCTCGAAGCCGACGGCTCGATCAGCATTGTCGCGACGGACGCTGTCGAGGCCAACGGATCCATGCGCCGACGGCGCCACTACCGTCGGCCTATCTAGTCAGGCGCGAACTCCGGCAGACCGCTCAGCGGCGGCGGCGTCGGGCCGGCCCCAATCAGCGAACGGCGGTCCCGAGCAGGGCGCCAATCCCATAAGTCGCGGCGGCTGCCAGAAAACCCAATGCGGCTTGCCGGAGACCGGACCGGAC
>JAYUDR010000164.1:0-11480 GCA_043739665.1 Chloroflexota bacterium | reverse complement strand
CAGCGGCAAAGTTGTCCGGTTGGGCCGGACAAACGCGACTTCTGTGTCCGGTCCTCGAGGAACCGCCGAGGAAAGGGCGGATCGGGACACTAGCTGGTGGAGCTCGGCCTCGTCCCGAGTGTCACCTTGATCGTGATGTACGAACCGCCGCGGTATGCCTCCAGGGTGATGGTGCGGCCGGGGGCGTACTTGACCAGCAGATCTTCGAGGCGGTGCGAAGGGTCGATCGTCTGCCCCTCCAGTTTGGTGATGATGTCGCCGGTCTTGATGCCCGCCGCCTGGCCGGGGCTGCCGGCGGCGACTGCCTCGACCGCGTTCCCGTTTGCGTCCTCCAAATGGATCCAGGCGCCCTGACTCAGGAAGAGGCTGTATTGCTCCTTGAGACCGCGGTCGATGTTGTCGTAGCTGATGCCGATGAACGGCCGCGACAACTTCTCGCCGGCGAGAGCCTGCTGCATGATCGGTTTGGCGATGTCGATTGGGATCGCGAAGCCGATACCCGAGGCCGTCGAAACCTCCGCCGTGGTGATACCGATGACCCGGCCCGAGCCGTCGACGAGTGGTCCGCCACTGTTGCCGGGGTTTATTGATGCGTCGGTTTGGATCAGGCCATGCAGGCTCGTTGCCGATGACGACGCCGCGGCGGGGACCTCGATGTCGCGGCCGAGGGCGGACACGATCCCTCGGCTGACGCTGTTGGGATAGGCCAGTCCGAGGGGGCTGCCGATAGCGATGGCGAGCTGGCCGACCAGGAGCGAGGACGAGTCGCCGAGGGCGGCCATGGTCAGATCCGGTAGGCCGTCGATCTTGACGATGGCAAGGTCCGTCAGGGTGTCGAGACCGTAAGTGGTGCCGGCCAGCCGACGGTCGTCGTTGAGCCGGACGGTGATCGTCTCGGCGTCCCGGACGACGTGCGCGTTGGTCAGAATCCAGCCGCGCGGGTCGTAGATGATGCCCGCCCCAACGGCCGTGTTGCCGGCGCCGTCGTTGGCCACGATCTGAACGACGGCAGGGCTGGCTTTGTTGACGGCCGCGATCACGGTTGAGGCGTCGGACTCGATTCTGAGTTGAGGGCCGACGGTTGCCGTGGCAACGGGATCATTCAACGCGCCCGATGCCCTGAGGGCAGCGTACGCTCCGCCGGCGCCCAGGAAGGCCGTCAGGAGAGAGGTCGCGACGAGAAGAGCGATCAAGCGCGGACCGATCGACCGGCGTGGCACCTGCGGCGTGGAGCCTCCGGCGGGATCGGGCTCGAACCAGCGCTCGGGAGTCAGAGAATCCTGGCCCTGAGTTCGGGCCTCAAACGCCGCGACCAGGTGCGCGCGGGGCTCTGGTCGTGGCTCATACCGTTGCACCTCGCCCGGCGTCGGGTCCGGCAGGCTGGGCGGCTCGGTATCTGGAGTGATGTCTGACATTTGGCTGGCAGCGACCGGTGCGATGAGGGAGCAGCCGCGAATCCTACGAACAACGGCCGATTCACGCTGGGACAATACGCGAGGCAGTCGCCGCGACAGGCTGAAGCGTGAGGCCCGGGCGGTTCATGTTCCAGGTGGCAGATGATGAAGATTCCGCCACCGATCACCGATTCTTGTCATCCGTCCGGGCGCGAGCCTGCTCCTTCGTGTCTTCTACGCTCGGCTTCGCCACGCTCGTGACGGCCGTGGCCACGTCAGCAGTCGGCTCAGGGGCGGTCCGTGGATCTGTCGGCAGCGTCACCGCAAAAGTGGAGCCGGACCCGACACGGCTCTCCACCACGATCCGGCCGCGGTGCATTTCGACAATCGAGCGGACGATGGCCAGACCCAGCCCGCTGCCGCTGCTCCGGGCCTCGCTGGCCCGTGACCCGCGGTAGAAGCGCTCGAAGATGCGCGGTAGCTCCTTGGCGTCAATGCCGATGCCAGTGTCGATGACCGCAATACGCGCGCCCTGGTTGTGCGGTGTCATCGTCACCCGGACCGACCCGCCGCGCGGCGTGAACTTGAGCGCGTTTCCAATCAAGTTCACCAAAACCTGGCCGAGGCGCTGTGGGTCGTGGCGGATGATCAGAGGTGCGTCGGGAAGTTCGTCCGTAAGGCTGATGCCGCGTCGCTGAGCGGAGACCTGGGCCTGCTCGACAGCCGAAAGGACGGTCGCCCTCAGATCGTCGGGCCGAAGATCCAGCCGGATCAGCCCCGAGTCCAGCTTGGAAAGTTCCAGCAGGTTCTGGGCCAGCCAGTCGAGCCGCTCGATTTGCTGGGCGCTGGACTCCAGGAATTCCGTGCGGGCGGCCACGTCGTCGCCCGCCCTCTCCCGCAGCAGTTCGTTGAAGGTCCGTAGCGCAGCCAGCGGCGTCCGCAATTCGTGCGAGACATCGGCCAGGAACTCCCGGCTGGCATCGCGATCACGGCGGATGACCTCCATGGTCTCCTCCACTTGCTCTGCCATGGCGTTGAACTGGCGCGACAGATCAGTGATCTCGGCGGCACCCGTTCTGGCCCCGTCAACGGGCACGCGCCGGGCCAGGTCGCCTTCGGCGACGGCGCGGGCCGCTTCAGTCAGCCTGCGGAGGGGCTGGGTGAATCGTCGGGCCAGGAGCGTAGCCACGATGATCGCCATAAGGAGCGCAGCCAGGGCCACGATCAGGAGGAAGCCGATCACGGATGTAATCGTCGCGCTGCGAGTGGTGTAGGGCGCGGAAAGGCCGACTTCGAGTTGCCAGGTCGGCCTGATCCCAACCGGATCTGAGAAATGGAAGGTCTGCGTATAGCTGATGGGGTCTCGAGCCTGGCCTCGACCGGGCTCAAGCGTCAGTGGCGCACTGAAGGCCGAGATCGGAGTGGCCGGTATCAGCTGCAGCCCCCCCGGCGTCTCGGACCCAAGGCCGAAACGAAGGCGCAGGTCGGCCTGGGCGACATTGTTGGCCCAGTCGGTCAGGGTCGTTGGAGCCAGGGCGGTTCGGACGTAGTCGTTGAGAACGCCGCCGGCAGACACAACGGTGGCGTTGCCGGGGGACGCTTGGGCGGCCGTCTCAGCCTTGACCCGCACGACCGCGGCGACTGCGTTGGCCCGGGCCTCCAGGTTCGTCTCCTCCTGAGCGCGAAGGTCAGTGTCCAGCACAACGACGGCCAGGATCGAGACCAGCCCGACGGACATGGCGAAGACCATGATGAATGCGAGCGAGAGACGGCCCTGGAAGGTGCGCGGCAGGAGGCGGGCCAGCCTCCAGAACCTGCTACGGCCGACTTCTGAAACGGGCTTCGTCGGCTTTGGCTTGTGGACGCTGGCCGACTTGGGAACGGCGGGCTGGTTCGGGCGGTTCTTCTTCTTCCGATTGCGCCCGGTCGCCATGTCAGCGCTCCGCGAAGGCGTACCCCGCGCCACGGACCGTCAAGACGAACCGCGGGTTGGATGGATCGTCCTCGAGCTTCTCGCGCAGGTGGCTGATATGGACGTTGATGGTCTTCTCGTCCTGGTCCAGGGCTTCGTAGTCGCGGATCAACTCGAGCAACTCGCGCCGTGCGTAAACGCGCCCCGGGCGACTCGCCAGATGGCGCAGTATCTCGAACTCTGTCGCCGTCAGGGGGATTCGGCGGTCCCCGCGCTGAACTCTCCGCCGCTCTAGATCGATGATTAGGTCACCATGGCGCAGCAGTCGCCCGCCCTGGGCATCAGACAGGTCGCCGTAGGCTCGGCGCAGGAGGGCCTTGATACGGCTCATCAGCTCGCGCAGCCCGAAGGGTTTGGTGACGTAGTCGTCCGCGCCAAGCTCCAGGCCGATGACCTTGTCCATCTCTTCGTCGCGGGCGGTCAGCATCAGAACGGGCGCTTTGGAGCCGCTGGTGCGAAGGCGACGCAGCACCTCGAAGCCGTCGATGCCGGGCAGGCGAACGTCAAGGATCACGAGATCAGGCGCTTCGTGAAGGGCAAACTCGAGCCCCTCCTCGCCGGAGCGGGACACGGCAACCTGATAGCCCTCCTGCTGGAGGGCGTACTGGATTCCCCGCGCGACGGCGTATTCATCCTCGACGATCAGGATAGTGGCAGCCACAGGTCGATCCTACACCTGCGCCGAGGCTCGGAACCGGCTGGGCGCGCGCTCCGTTGTTGTTCGGATAAGGCCGTACCCGCCCCGCCGTGGTAGGCTCACAGATCAGCCCCTCCGCACCAGCAAGAGCGCTCGAGGGCCAGCGCAGAAGAGGTTCCCGCCCCGTGTCAACCACAGTACTCAACGCGACCCGCCGAACCGAGATCGGCAAGGGCGTTTCGCGATTGCGCAAGTCCGGTCGTGTGCCGGCGGTCATCTTTGGCCACGGCATCGAATCGATCCCCGTTTCGCTCGACGCGCACGAGTTCGATCACATCCGCCGGACGATCCACTCGAACACGATCATCGAGCTCAAGATCGACGGCAAAGAGAAGCAGCGCGTCCTTGTGAACGGGATTCAGATCGATCCACGTTACCGGCGGCTTCTCCACGTCGACCTGTTCGCCCTGATCAGCGGTGAAGAGGTCACGGTCGATGTCCCGCTCCACGCCACCGGCGAGTCGTTCGCCGTCTTCCGGCTGGGCGGCACACTCCTGCACACCGTGGACCACGTCAAGGTCCGGGCTCTGCCGGAGAACCTGCCCGAGTCGCTCGACTTCTCGATTGAGTCGCTCATGGACTTCGAAATGGCGATTCACCTGCGAGACCTTGAGCTGCCCGAAGGGATCACGCTCCTGTCCGACCCGGACGAGGTCGTGGCCAAGGTTGCCGCTCCGCACGCTGCTGAGGTTGAGGCGCCGGTCGTCGCTGCCGAGGTTCCGGAGGAGGCGCCGGTCGCCGGTGCCGAGGTCAAGACCGAAGACTAAACACGGCCTGGGCCGCCCGGCTGGCCGGCGCGCGGTCGTATCTTTGTTCGGCGCGCCTTCCGGCGCGCCATCGCCGAATCCTCGGCCGCGCCGTCGCCGAATCGTGCCAAGTTCGTCACCGAGCCGTGGGCGCGGCGAGGTTCTACGATTGTCGCGTGAGGAACCTTCGCCTCTCCCGCGCTAACGCCCTCCGGACCGTGCCGGTCTTGGGGGCGGCCGTCGTCGGTGCCATCGCCTACGCGCCGCTGTACTGCTTCCCGCTGCTGGTCCCCGAATTCGAGCGGTCGTTCAACGCGTCGCGCGAATTCGGGCAGATGCCCTGGACCATGTTTTTGCTGGTCTCCGCTGTGTCCTCGCCGCTGGTCGGGCGTGCCTACGACCTGGTGTCGGATCGGTACCTGCTCTTGCTCGGGACCGTGTTGAGCGCCGTTGGCTGGGTCCTTGTTTCGGTCGCGCCCGACGCCGTCCTTCTCATCGCGGCGTACGGGACGCTCCTGGCCGTGGGTCTGCAACTCGTCTTTGTCGGCACCACGACCGCAGTTGCCCGCCGCTACGCCGGCGTGGCGGGCCTGGCTCTGGGCGTGTCATACGCCGGGCCGGGCATCGGCGTGGCCCTGGCGCTGCCGATTGCCGCGGTCGCGATCCCGGCACTCGGCTGGCGGGCGACGACCCTGATCTTTGGCGGCCTGTCGCTGGTGGCGTTGCCGTTCGTGGTGCTGATGACTAGCGGCCCGGCCATCGTGTTCCCGGCCGCGGGCGAGGCCAAGGCCGCCGGCACCGAGGCCAAGGCCGCCGGCACCGGCCTGCACGAGACATCCGCGCCGGGTGCCATCGCGGCGTCGCAGGAGCCGCTTCCGGCTGGGAGCCGCGCCCGGCCCGACGCCCTGCGCCGCATTCTCCGGACGCGCCGCTTCTGGATTCTGCTGATCGGGGCGGTGGGCATCGGCGCCATTGACGAGGGCGTCTTCCAGACGTCATCGCGCCATGCCGTGGGGCAGGGCATCAACGCTGGATTTGCGGCCTCGATGCTGGCCCTCCAGTCCTGCGCGTACGTCGCCGGGCAGGTGGTGGGCGGCGGACTATCGGATCGATTCGGGCGCCGCTACATCGGCCTGCTGTGCGCGGGCCTCATCGCCGCCGGCGCGACCGGGATCTTCGCCGCGACCGGCTCGCTCCTGGCCCTGGCCGTGGCCGGCAACGCGATCTACGGCTTCGGCATCGGCGCGACCATCGCCATTCGCTCCGCCGCGTTCTCGGACGTGTTCGGCGGCCACAACTTCGGGGCGATCTTCGGCATCATCGCCATCGCCTATCCAGCCGGCGGCATCATCGCCATGAACGCCGGCGGCATCTTCTACGATCGGCTGGGCAACTACTGGCCGGTGTACGCGATCGTGATGATCTCGACCGTGGCGTGGTCGACTGCGCTCCTGGTTGCCGGGCCGCGTCGCCACGGCCTCCGCAATCGACTGAGCAGCGTCCGAGCTCGGATGCCGGTCTAGGCCACTTCGCGGCGGATCGTGGCCGCGGCGAGCGCCACAAAGAGTGCGGCGATACCGGTCAGTACGCCCAGGTCCAGCAGAACCTGCGGTGACGTGAGGTCGGCGCCGGCGATCATGACCTGGCGCAGGCCGTCTATGGCGTATGTAACCGGCAGGATTCGGGCGACAGGTTGGAGCAGATTCGGTAGCCCTTCGATCGGCCAGAAGAAGCCGCCGAGAAGACCCTGCGGCACGATCACGATCGGAATGAACTGTAGGATCTGCAGTTCGGTGCGGGCGAAGGTCGAGAGGAAGATGCCCAGCGAAACCGCGCCCAATCCCAGGACCAGGACCAGCAGATACGAGATCAGCGGGTTGCCGGCCGTGTGGACGCCGAGGCCGATGGCGAACGCCGGGACGGGTCCGAGCGCCGGAATGGCGAGGCGGCCGAGGACGAAGGCGAGGACTACGGCCACCTGCAGCGTCGCGAAGAAGCCGAAGCCAAGGCTATAGCCGAAGACGATTTCGGCCCGACTGACCGGGGTTGCCAGCAGGCGTTCCAGCGTGCCGCCGATTCGCTCGCGCAGGAAGCTGACCCCCGTCAGGATGAAGACGAAGAAGTAGGCGAAGAAACCGACGACGACCGGGGCGAGCGAGTCAAGCTGGGTCGTGTTCGGCGAGCCGTAGACGGTCGCGCGTTCGATGGTGGGCAGGGCGGCACCAACGGAACTGTCGGCCACGGCCGAGATCAGGGCCTTCTGGATGGCCGGAAGGGCGCCGTATTCCGCGGTGGGATTGAGGCCGAGGGTGAGCAGGTCGATCTTGCGATTCTGAAGGCTGAAGTCGGCCGGGAGGACCACGACAAGGTCGAGCTTCTTGTCCTTGAGCATCTGCCGGGCGGACACGGCGTCTCGGACCGAGCGATCGATGGTGATGCCGGTCTGACTCTCGAGCGCTGACTCAAGCCTGACGAGGACGGCGCCGCTGCCGGGGTTGGTTGAGTCGTTGATGATGGCGACTCGCGCGGCCGTGGCCCCCTGGCTGCCCAAAACCCAGCCGAGCAGGGCGATGATGGCCAGCGGAGCGACGAACAGGAGAGCCAGCGAGCGGGGGTCGCGACGGAACTGGGCGACGATGCGACGGAAGATCGCGGCCACACGAAGCGGGTTCATCGAGCGTTCTCCGTGGGCTGGGCGGCGGGAGTCGCGTGGGCACCGGCCGCGGTTGCCGAGTCGGTCGCGAACCGAAGGAATGCCGTTTCGATGTTGTCCGTGCCGGCTCGCGTGCGCAGCTCGGCCGACGTCCCCTGGGCCAGCACGTGCCCGTCCCGCATGAAGAGAAGTTCGTCGCAGCGATCGGCTTCGTCCATGACGTGGCTCGACACGAGCAGCGTGGCTCCGTCCGCGGCGAGTTGGTGGAAGTGGTCCCAGAACTGGACTCGCAGCGCCGGGTCCACACCGACGGTAGGTTCGTCGAGGAAGATCACTGCCGGGTGGTGGGCGAGGGCGCAGGCCATCGACAGGCGCCGCCGCATCCCGCCGGAGAGGTTCTGGGCCGGCGTGTTCGCCCGCGTGTCCAGCTCGACCAGCTCGAGCGCCGCGTGCAGTTGGGCCTTGTCGGTCTGGCCGTAGAGCGCGGCAAAAAACGTGAGATTCTCCCAGGCCGAAAGCTCGGGGTAGATGCCGTCGGCCTGGGTCATGTAGCCGATGCGGGACAGATTGGCGCGCGATGGCATCTCGACGCCGAGGACCCTGGCCGTGCCGCTCGTGGCCGAGGCGAGGCCCATCAGGAGCCGGATCAGCGTCGTCTTGCCCGAGCCGTTGGGGCCCAGGAGGCCGTAGATTCGGCCGGCTGGCAGGCTCATGTCGATGCCGTCCACGGCGTGGATCGGCCCGAAATCCTTGCGCAGAGCCGTGGCTTCGACGGCCGGCAGGGGAGTGACGGGCGTCGGCGGGGCGAGTGCGGGCATCGGCGGGGCGAGTGCGGGCGTCGGCGGGGTAGAGGCCCTGGTCATCGGATACCTCCTTAGTCGCTGTCTGGCTGCGCGGCGCCGTGGAGAAGCAGGTCCACGTACGCTTCGATGTTGTCTATTGCGGGACGGATTCCGATCCGGGCCAGCTCGTCGAAGACGGTTGGGCCGAGTACGATCATCAGGAAGACGGGCCCGAACAGGCCCTGGATGAGCAGCGCCGGATCGATCGGGCGCAGGTTGCCCTTTTGGATCTGAAAAGCGAACCAGGCGATCATCAGTGGCGCACCCTGGCCGATGATCTCGGACATGACGACTCGAGCCAACTCCGGATCCTGTGATGAGTTGGCGACGAGGTTTCGTACGAGATCCGCTCGTTTGCGCATGGCCGAGTAGTAGGCCGTGGCCATGGCGATCAGGCCCTCGCGGGCGCTGAGGTCGATGGACGGCTCGATCTGAGCCCGCATCTCCTCGACCGGGCTGACACGGCGGGCAACAGCGCGGAGGAGTTCCGCCCGGTCCGCGAAATGGTGGTAGAACGCGCCCTTGGTCAGCCCCGCCTCGGCGGCGATGGCCTCGAGGGAAATGAGGCCGCTGCCGGGTCGCGAGAAGAGGCGCGCGGCGGCGTCGATGAGCCGATCGCGTGTGGGTTCGTCACTTGCGTTGGCCGTGTCCAGGCCTTCGGCGGCGAGCGCGGCCCGCAATCCCTTGAGCCCGCCGAAGTAGTGGTGGACGGTCTGGCGCGAGACGCCCGCTTCGGCGGCGATCGCCCGAACCGAGAGGCCGGCCGGGTCTACTCCGAACAGATTGCGGCCGGCGGCCAGGATGGCCCCGCGGGTGGTTGTGTCTTGTGACTGGTCAGACATGCGTACCAGTATGTATGACGTGTCAAGCAGCTCGTCTGCGGCTCGGGCCAGTGCTGCGTTCCCACTCAACGTCGCTCGGGGAAGCACTAAGTCCTCAAGTCCGTTGATTCCCTGCTCAATGTTGCCCGGAGCGACGCTAAGTGGACGCGCCGCGCTCGGCGGCCTCGCGTATCGGTCGAGCCACGCTCAAAGACGGGCCCATGTGGCGCGCCCGCCACCTCTGCGGCTGTTTCCGCCACGCAAGGTCACCCGAGGCGTCATTGAGGGGAAATCGCGCCGCTTCGGACCACCAGATCTCACTACTCCTGACGGGTAGTCGCCGCAGGAAGTCGATCCGGCGGGCCAACTAGGACATTGGCTAACGGGAGGCTCAGAGTCGCGCCATGACGGTTGGTCAACAGCAGAGTCTGGTCATGTTCGATCTTGACAACACCCTGGTTGACCGCGGCCGGTTCTTCCTGGAATGGGCCGAAACGCTCATCCGCGAACGAGGCCTCGGCCGCGATTCCAGCATGTCGATCCTTCGTGCGGCCGACGCTGATGGGGCCTCGCCCCGTACTCGATTCTTTGAGCAGGTGCGGGAGCCGCTCGGGCTGAATGGTTCAATCGAGCATTTGATCGACGCCTATTGGGTGGACCAGTTAGCCCGCTTCCGGTGCGACGAAGACTTCTTGGCTACGAGCGAACTCCGTAGCCTCCCGCCTCGGAGTTGACGCTGGTCCACCAGGTGCGCGAGTTGGTCCGGCGTTGGCCGGCCGCGGCCGTCGGGCTATAGTCGGCCCATGAACCTGCCGTTTCAGCCGCCGATCGAACCGATGCTCGCCAAGCTCACCGACGCGATCCCGCGCGACGAGGGCTGGTCGTACGAGCCTAAGTGGGACGGCTTCCGGGCGCTCGTCTTCCGGGACGGCGACGAGGTCTACATCCAGAGCCGCGACCTGAAGCCGCTCGATCGCTACTTTCCGGAGCTTCCGCCGGCGCTGCGGGCCACGCTCCCGGAACGATGCGTGCTGGACGGGGAAGTGGTGATTGCCGGCGCTAATGGCTTGGATTTCGATTCGCTGTTGTTGCGTATCCACCCGGCCGCGTCACGTGTGAAGCTGCTCGCGGCCCAGACGCCGGCGAGTTTCGTGGCCTGGGATCTCCTCGCGCTCGGTGACCACGATCTCCTCTCCGTCTCGCAAGGCGAGCGGCGCACGCTGCTCGAACGGGCGCTGGCCGAAGCGCAGGCGCCCGTGCACCTGACGCCGGCAACGTCGGACCCGTCGGTAGCCGCCGACTGGTTCGATCGATTCGAGGGCGCCGGTCTCGATGGCGTCGTCGCCAAGCGCACCTCGGACCCGTATATGCCCGGCAAGCGGGGCTGGGCAAAGATCAAGCACGCCCGCACCGCCGACTGCGTCGTAGCCGGTTTTCGATGGCACAAGAACGGACCGGGAACTTTGGTCGGCTCACTCCTGCTGGGGCTGTTCGACGAGACCGGTCGATTGAACCACGTAGGGGTTACCGCCAGCTTCACTGCGGATAAACGCCGCCAGCTTGTCGAGGAACTTGCGCCGCTGCGCGAGAACGCGCTCGACGGGCACCCCTGGGCCGAATGGGCGCTATGGGAGGCCGCCGCTCGCGAGTCCGGCCAACGCATGCCCGGCGCCGTGAGCCGCTGGAACCGCGACCGCGATCTGTCGTGGGAGCCGCTGCGCGCCGAACGTGTTTGCGAGGTTGCCTACGATCACCTCCAGGGCGATCGCTTCCGCCACGCCACCACGTTCCGGCGCTGGCGCCCGGACAAGCCGCCGGCCGATTGCCGCTACGACCAGCTGGAGTCAACCACGCCGTTTGAGCTTGCGGCGATCTTCGGGCGGTAGGGGCGGTTGGGGCGGTAGGGGCGGTAGGGGTGGTAGGGGCGGTAGGGGTGGTAGGGGGCAGGGCGGGGCGGGGCGGCCGGCCCGGAGCGCAGCCGTTACTGGGCGGCCGGCCCGGAGCGCAGCCGTTACTGGGCAGCGGCCCGGAGCGCAGCCGTTACTGGGCGGCCGGCCCGGAGCGCAGCCGCCGGTTCTTTCCCAACGCACATCACGATGACATTGGGCGAGGCTTCCAGTCGGGAGGCGCGCGTTTCGGGGCGACGTGCGTCGGCGGAAGTGCCCACCTCAACCTTCGATCACCCGATTTCCGGCCAAACATGGCCGATTCGCCTCGATTCTGGTGGCCGCAGCCGCCGATATTGGTGTCAGGGTGCGAGCTCTCTTGCTCAACGTGGGTGTGGTGTGCATTAGGAAACTTCGTCGCGGCGATGGCCCGGGCCCGCGAAGCTCACCGCGCCGCCGCCCACGGGTC
>JAYUDR010000163.1:0-1677 GCA_043739665.1 Chloroflexota bacterium | reverse complement strand
ATATCTCACCGTGCCGCGGCCAGCGTGCTTCGACAACTGGCTCAAGCACGCCCGCGGAGCAGCCATTCTCGGAACGACCACAGCGCAGAGCATGGCGCAAACGCGCGGTGAGGATTAAGCCTTTCATCCTCGCTTTTTTCGCCTCGCTCAGTGCCAGAGACAGAATTCATGGGTGATCCGAAACTTCCTGTCCCTGATTATGCTCGACCACCCATACGCAGGCGTGGAAAGCCCTTCAATCCAAGTTTCGGCTGCACGTTAGCGGCGGTGGTTATTGCCTTGCTCATCGTGCTTTCTCTCTTGTTTTTCGTTGAGCTCAGCCGCGGCTTGAATTCAGGCCATTGATGACGACGGTGGGCAGTGCCCACCCTACATTAGACACTACGTTTACGTCCCTCCTCCTTCGTGTTTCTTCGTGCCCTTGTATGTTGCCAAAGTCTACCAAACCTGGTGTAAAGTCTCCCCGCCGTGTCCGTGGTGTCGAGCGTAGCGAGACGCCGCGGACACGGCGGCCGACGCGAGATCGATCGTGCCCGGGTCCTCAAATGACCGACACGAAGCTGGATCCACGTCGGCCCCTTGGCCCGCAGTCCGAACAGTCGCTAGGGACCGGCAACCGGCGTCCGCGCCGGTCATGCCTGAGCCCGCATTTGCAAGATCGGAACTCGCCTATGGTCGGCTCCACACCCCACACCGTTTCTGATTCCCCCGTCCAACCCTCCGCCTCGTCGACCCAGGGCTCCGGCCCGGCGACGCCGGCCACGCCCCCCAGGCCTCGCGCTTATGTCGGCATCGATGTAGCCAAGGAATCGTTCCAGGCCGCACTTCACGTCGATGGCGCCTCCGTGTTTAACGGCTCGTTCTCCTACGACGCCAAAGGGATCGCGTCGCTGATTCAGCGTCTGGCCCCGTTCGACGTTCAACTGATCGTCATGGAGGCCACCGGCGGCCTCGAACGCAAGCTCGCCGCCGAACTGTCCGAGGCCGCTTACCCCGTCGCGGTGGTCAATCCGCGGCAGGCCCGGGACTTCGCCAAAGCCCTGGGCCGACTGGCCAAGACCGACAAGGTCGACGCCGATGTCCTGGCCCGCATGGCGGCCCTTCTCAAGCCCCACGCACGGCCCATTCCCTCCGCCGAGCAGTTGCATCTCAAGGACCTGTGCGCCCGCCGACGCCAGCTCATCCACATGCGCACCCAGGAACTCAATCGGGTTCAACAGGCGTCGCTCAAGGACGTCCGGAAGAGCATCAAGCACCTGATCTCGGCCATGGACCGGGAGATCGCCAGGATCGAGAAGCAGATCGCCAAATTGATCGACTCCAACGCCGATTGGAAGAACAAGACCGACATCCTGGACTCGGTCCCCGGCGTCGGCCCGGACACCGCCCACCTCCTGCTGGCTGAACTGCCCGAGATCGGCACCCTCTCCCGGCGCGAGGTGGCCTCCCTGGCCGGCCTGGCGCCCCACGCGTTCGAGAGCGGACAGTTCAAAGGCCAAAGCGCGATCTGGGGCGGCCGCGCCACCGTCCGCACCGCGCTGTACATGGGCACCCTGGCGGCGACGATCCACAACCCGATCATCAAAGCGTTCTACCAACGACTGCTCGACAACGGCAAGAAAAAGATCGTCGCCCTCACCGCCTGCATGAGAAAACTCCTGACGATTCTCAACGCCG
>JAYUDR010000162.1:0-27388 GCA_043739665.1 Chloroflexota bacterium | reverse complement strand
GTCAGGTCTAGCTGCAACCGCTCGTAGATCCGCAGTTCAGGCACTTGTAGCAGGAGCCGTTGCGGACCATGATCGAGCCGCAGTCGGCACAGCTTGGGGCGTCGGCCTGGGAGGTGAAGGTGACCTGGGCCTTGCCGATGCCGAGGCTGCCGAGGGTCACGCGGGGAGTGCCGTTCGACATTCCGCTGGTTGGCGCGGAGGCGGGTGAGGAGGCGGCCGGGGCCGTAGCACCGGTCTCAAACGAACCCGCAGTACCACCGCTGAGCGGTGAAGCCGGCCCCGCGGCGGGTAACGAGCCACTCCCTGAAGTCCCGGCGCTGCCGGCTCCGGCCGAGCCGCCGAATCCTAGGTTGAGCGGCTGCACCGACGATTCGGAGGTGGATGATCGGTCGATCAAACCGAGGCTCGCTCGCTCTTCGGCCGGCAGGAAGCGTGAACCCATCCAGCGGAAGATGTAGTCCACGATCGACTTGGCGATCGGGATTTCCGGGTTGGCAGTGAAGCCGGACGGCTCGAAGCGGACGTGGGCGAACTTGTGGACCAGGTCGCGCAGCGGCACGCCGTACTGAAGGGCGACGCTGACGGTGGTCGCGAAGGTGTCCATCAGACCGGAGATGGTGGAGCCTTCCTTGGCCATCTTGAGGAAGATTTCGCCGGGCTGGCCGTCGTCGTACAGGCCGACGGTGATGTAGCCTTCGTGGCCGGCGATGTCGAACTTGTGGGTGATCGCCTGGCGTTCGGCCGGGAGGCGGTGGCGGTAGGCCTTGGGCTCCCGGCCGAGCGCAGGGCGATCACCCACAAGTTCGACATCTCCGGCCACGAGGGCTACATCACCGTTGGCCTGTACGACGACGGTCAGCCCGGCGAAATCTTCCTCAAGATGGCCAAGGAAGGCTCCACAATCTCGGGCCTGATGGACACCTTCGCGACCACCGTCAGCGTCGCCCTCCAGTACGGCGTGCCGCTCCACGACCTCGTCCACAAGTTCGCCCACGTCCGCTTCGAGCCGTCCGGCTTCACCGCCAACCCGGAAATCCCGATCGCCAAGTCGATCATCGACTACATCTTCCGCTGGCTCGGCTCTCGCTTCCTGCCGCCGGAAGACCGAGCGACGCTTGGTCTAGTCGACCGGTCGGCGACAGCTGAATCTTCAGTGCGCCCGCTGACCCTTGGACTAGGCGGTTCGGACGCCGCAGGTTCTGGTGGCGCCGGGACTTCAGGGAGTGCTTCATCTGGCGCCGCCGGGCAGGCTTCACCGTTGAGTGGCGGGGCGGGTTCGTCGGACGCCCCCCGCGGGGCGGCCTCCTCACCCGCGACCGCAGTGGCAGCTCCGGGCACCGGTTCGCCCTCAACGACCCCCGCCAGCAACGGCAGTGCCAAGTCGGCCGGCAACGGCGCGACAGGCGTCCGCAACACGCTCGGCAGCCTCGGCATCGGCAAGGCCCAGGTCACGTTCACCTCCCAGGCCGACGCCCCCAGCTGTGCCGACTGCGGCTCGATCATGGTCCGCAACGGCAGCTGCTACAAGTGCCTCAACTGCGGCTCCACGAGCGGGTGCAGCTAGACCTGACAAATCGCCCGAGCCACACGCCGGAGCAGATGCAGGGTGGAACAAGCCAGGGTCACCTGACCCTTGTCGGCCGAACTTGCCTGTGGTGGGAGTTGGCCGGGTTATCGTGCCCACGACGGGAACGAGCATGGCAAACGGGCTCTCCGTTCACGCTCAACAGAACCTGCCTTGGGCCCTCATGCGGTCGCCCACAACCCCCGCAGTTCCTCAACTTGCGTGCCAGGCAAGATGAACCAGATATTTCGTTGAATCTCGGGGCAGTTCCGGCTAGACGCGCTTCGCCGTATTAGCTCCACGGGAGGTCGTCGGCGATACCGACGGCCGGAGTTCCCAGCGTCTGTCGGAGTCATTGGGCCGCTATCCTGGATTGCGCTAACCCCAGCAACCGCGCAGAGGTGGGAAATGGCGATGCCGACGTTCCAGGTGGTCATGAGGCCGCTGCTTGAGCTGGCCGCTCGCGGCCCCGAGCTGCGAACCAGTGAAGCAGTCGGGATCCTCGCCGATCAGTTTCACCTCGCCAAAGAGGAGCGCGAGGAACTGCTCCCAAGCGGTCGGCAGCGGAGGTTCAACAACCGGGTGGCGTGGGCAACGGCGTACTTCCGAGCCACCGGGCTCTTCACCAGCCCCGGCCGCGGTCGCTACGCGATCACGGAGCGGGGCAAGCAGGCGATATCCAGCGGGCAGCAGATCGACCTGAAATATCTTTCGCAGTTTCCGGAGTTTACGGCGTTCCGCACTGGAACCACGGTCGCCGACGAAGCTGGCAAACAGCTGCCGCCCGAAGCGTCAATCGCAACGCCAGACGAGATCCTCGAGTCGACCTACCAGGCGCTGCGGAAGCAGCTCGCGATAGACCTGCGCGACAAAGTCCACACTGTCGATCCAGCCTTCTTCGAGAAGTTGGTTGTCGATCTCCTGATCGCCATGGACTACGGCGGTTCGCGCAAGGAGGCCGGAAAAGCGATTGGGCAGAGCGGCGACGAGGGAATCGACGGGACCATCAACGAGGACAAGCTCGGGCTCGACGTCATCTACATTCAAGCCAAGCGCTGGATGAAATCTGTGGGACGGCCGGATGTTCAGATGTTCGCCGGCAGCTTAGAGGGTCAGCGGGCATCGAAAGGTGTTTTCATCACGACCTCGGCCTTTACCGCGGACGCTCGGTCGTACGTCAAATCGATCGGCAAGAAGATCGTCCTCATCGACGGCGAGGAGCTAGCTCAGCTGATGATCGACCACGGAGTGGGCGTCACCGACGTGAATCACTACGTGACGAAGCGCGTAGACCAGGACTACTTCGAGGTGGAGTGATCGCTGCCGAGCCTGCCTCCCGCCACTTCCCCCGTCTCAGGCCACCGCACCAGGAGCCGATAGAAGGCAACCAGGCTGCCGAAGTTGCCGAGCAGGCGCTTCTTCGCCTTGGTGAGGGGGAAGGCGGTGAGGCCGGAGTCGGTGCGCAATCCAAAGGCGCGGTTGCCCGGCATGGTCGCCCAGCCCCAACAGCCACCGTGGTTTCGGATGAACGTCTCGCCGACGTAGGCGCCCAGTTCGAACACCAGGGTTCCCTGCAGATGCTTGAGGTCGTCGCCTGCGAGGCCTGGGCACAGCGACGCGTAGGTTCGAACGCCCATCTGCTCGGCGGCTTCGATGCTCGCGTCGGAGTAGTCGAGCAGCACGTTGCGAGCGCGGCCGCGCTCGACGCAGAGGCCGGCCATTTTGGCCAGTTCAAGGCCCGTGGTTGCATCCGGCTCGAACGGAACGATGGCCGCCACGGCGCGGGGCGCTTCCGCCGGCCCGATCACATCAGTCACGTGTTCGTGCTCCCACTCGGAAGACGACTATCGCATATCAAGCAGGCCCCGGACTTGCCGGCGCGTCACCCTGATCAGGCGCGCAGCGGGCTATCTGGGCGCGTGCGGCTTCTGCACCGGGAGTGGCGAAATGGGCACGCCTGCCTCGGCCAGGATCTCGAGCTTAGAGCGGGGCGCGCTCGACCAGGCGGAACTTCTACATCATTGGGACATCACCGGGGCGCGTCGGCGGCTTGGGGCCCTTAACTGGCCGGCCAGGTGAAGGGAGTTCGTACAGATACCAGAGCTCAACGGCCGCGCCCTTATCGACGACCTGATAGACGATCACATACCCATCAACCGTCAGATCGGCGATCTTCCCGCTGTATAGGGAGTCAGCCGGAGCCAACTTACGCCCCTCACCGTCCCAGTCGGGGTCTTCCTCGATCGCGTAGATGGCGAAATCTATCTCGACGCGCTTTCCCTCATCCAGAGCATCAAACGCCTGTCGGAACTCGCGGCTCCAAACCGCCTCAGCCGCCATCCCCCCGCCCCGCCGGCTAGCGCGTGTGTCGGTGCTTCAAGGCCTGGTGGGTGGGTTCTACGCGGCCATTCTCGAAGTCGGCGCGAGCGCGCTCCATTCCCTCCGAGAACCCGGGACTGGCTTCGAGCAGACGCCAGACGTTGGTGGACTCGGAACTGCTGGCCGGGGCATTCTGCGAGATGCGGCCAGACGCCACGGCGGCCTTGGGCGCTTGCACGTTGCTTACCCTTCTCATCTCGCTACGGTGACCTCGCACAGGAAACTGAGCATTACCGGGCGACTCCAGAGAGTCGTTCGCAGAAGACTTCGGTAGTCTGCCACAGAGACAATAGACTCGCAGACTCACTTTTGCCTTATCTGCCGGTTGGACCCGCCCGGCAGGCGGGACCGCATTTCCCGAGTACTCACCGTTTCTGTTCAGGCAGAGACGCCTTCGATCAGTCCGCAACCGTCCTGTCGAGGCGCCGGTCTGGGACGAGACACCTGACTGCCACGTTCGGAGCTCCAGGTGCGGGCGCGGCACCAGGCATGCGGGTCTGGCCCGGTCGCTCGACATCGTGACGGGAAGGGCCGCCGACCCCCACGCTGACAAGACCGCACGCGCGTTCAGGGCGTCACGTGACCGCGAAGCTCTGGGTGGCCGTCGCCGTGGCGGTGCCCAGCCGGCAGCTCACCGTGGCGAGGGACGTGCCCGGTCTGGTGTTCGTCCCAACCTTCCACGTCCATAAGACGCTGCCGTTGGTCCCAGATACAGGTTGCGGCTTCAATCCGGCTGCCGTCGAGACCGTGCCGGAGGCATACCTGACGCTGGCGCTGCAGGTGACGCCGGGTGAAGTGAGGGCGGCGAGGGTGGGGTTGGCACCACGTTTGACCGACGCCGGAAGACTCGTGATGCTGACCGAGAGGGAGGCGACCGGCACAGCCGGCCCTCCGGCGCTCGCGGGGGCCGCGGTTGCGGCGGTCACGAGTGCGCTCGCCAGGGGCGATGGTGTCGGCCCGGCCGCCGTCGACGTGGCCGACGAGAACGGGATGCCGTAGTAGGCGTGGACCCAGTAGATACTGATATCGGCCTGAGCCTGGGCGAGCAGAATCGTTCCCGCGCAGACTTCCTTCTTGAGCTTGCTCTCGAAGGTGTCCTTGGTGCGCGCGCCGGTCGGTCGCCCGTCGGCAAGGCTCATCGTGTACGGCTGGGGCCAGAGGTTGCGCGGATCGCTCGGCGCTCCACCGAGTTCCAGCGAGATCAGATGGTCCTCCTCGTAGGCGGCGGTCGAGGTATCCGAGTAGCCGTAGGCCGCGATCTGCCCGATCTTGAGGCGGGTCGTATAGCTGCTCGACGGCCGGATCGTGGCCGTCCAGCCCGACACGCAGATGGTCGAGCCGATGGTCGCCTGCGTCACGGCCGGGTTCAGCGCACCCGGTGTCAGGAGGCGGTCCGGCTCGCCGGGCAACCGATCCGCGGCCGAGCCTGACACCGGCAACTTAATCGGGACGCCGGTCGGGCCGGGCGTGGTCGAGGCTCCGGGAGAGGAGTCGACCGCTACCTCGTCGTCGGCATCGGCGAGCGTAGGGCTCGGGGCGGCCGAATCTGGGGATGGCGAAGCCAAGGGCGAAACCGTCAGCGTGACAGCCGCCGTGTTCTGCGGCGTCTCTCCAGCCTGATCGCCCATGACCGCGCCAATACCGTTCGGAGGGGCGGCCGACTGAGATGCCGAACTGCATCCGGCGGCCCCGAAGGCGACGATCGCGACGATTGCGATAACCACCGAGATGGCGGGCGTGGCGTGGCGATCGAACCGACCGAACGCGAATCGCCTGACGGGCATGGACTCCCCATTCGTACAAGTACCCGGACGCCTCGCCACTCTACTCCGCATCGCGCGCGTGCGACCGCGCGTGCGACCGCGCGTGTCGGCCGGATCGTCGCGGCAGGCGGGCCAGAACTGGCGAGATTGCGGCTTGGCGCGAATTCGAGGGCCCAGATGTCGATCGGCGTTGGTCCGGCACGTCGGTTTGGCAGGACGACCGAACAACAGGTCGCTCCAACTCAACCACAGGCGAGGAGGCCTACAAATGGCAACTCATGTGATCCACGTCGAAGTCGTGGGTAAAGACGGACCCAAGCTCCAGAAGTTCTATGCCGAGGCGTTCGGCTGGGGCCTCGACACCAGCAATCCCGACGGCTACGGGATGCATCGCGACGAGAACGGGCTCACAGCCGGCATCGGCAAGAGCCCCGACGGCGGCGCCGGGCACGTCACCTTCTACGTCCACTCCGACGACCCGGCGGGAACTCTGAAGCGCGTCGAGCAGCTGGGCGGGAAGGTGATCATGCCGCTCACCCAGGTCGCTCCCGAGACGACGATCGCACTCTTCGCGGATCCGGAAGGCCACGTCGTCGGCCTGATGTAGTCACTGCCGGCCAAAGCCGGGCGACGAATCCGCTTGGATCGGCGCCCGGCTCACGCTCGGGCGGACGAACGCGCTCGCGGGACTCCGCCCGAGCCTAGGCCTGCGTCAACTCGCCGGCGACCTCGCTCCGATCGGTGAATTCGATCAGGAGCCACGCCACATCCGCAGGTATCAGCCACAGGCCGCCCTCCATACCCAGCAGGACCAGGACGGGCAGGAGTGCTAGAGCGACCGCGATATGAGTAGCATGACCGCGGAACAGGCCCGCTCGGCCAAGGCTCCAAATCAACGCAAGGACGGCCAGCCACAGCGCGATGAGGGGCCAGACGACGAAGCCGCCCGCGACGAGCAGGATAGCCAGCCCCGTCAGCGCCAGGAGCCAGGGAATAGAGCGAACGATCGACCGCATCTCGGGTTCTCCCACCTACGACGGGATGATCGTGACGCAACCGCTGAGGGAGAGCAAGGCAGAACCTCAGCCGACCGGCTAGCCCTCGAACGCCCGACGCAGCGCGGCGACGTCGATCTTAGTCATCTTCAGCATCGCCTCCATGGCACGTCGTGACCTCTCCCCGTCCGGGCTGCCGAGCAGTTCGCCGAGCTGGCGCGGGATGATCTGCCACGACATGCCGAAGCGGTCCTTGAGCCAGCCGCACTGGCCCGGCGATCCGCCATTCGCGGTCAAAGCTTCCCAGAGGCGATCGACTTCGGCCTGATCCTCGCAATCGATGACAAACGAGATCGCCTCTGTGAACGGGAACTGGGGACCGCCGTTGAGGCCCGTGAAGTGCTGACCGGCGAGCGTGAAGTCGACCAGGAGCACAGCTCCGGCCGGCGTGCTCGGATTGTCAGCTGGCGAGCGCGACACGGTGCCGACCCGGCTGTCAGGCAGGAGCGAGACGTAGAAGTCAGCCGCCTCCTCCGCGTTGCCGTCGAACCATAGACACGGCGTGATTTTCGGCATGGAGTTCCTCCGTGATGCGACGCACCATGGCGCGTCAGTTAGCGCAAGGCGACCTCTTGACGATGCTCAGGGCCGGTTCCAGAACCAGCTGCCCAGGAGCCGCCAGTTGCGCCGGCTCGTCAGTCGATTCGCCCATCTCGAAGGTCGCTCGCATCGGAGCCTCCTTCAGGAAGGCCACGGCCGCGGCGCCGACCAGGGCGCCGACGATACCGACCCAGAACGTGGACGCGAGCGCGATCGAAAACGCCTGGTGGATCCCGGCGACCATGTTCGGAATGAGCGGGGCGATGGAGGCCTGTGCCTGCGCCGGAATGCTCGCCAAAATGCGCTGACCAAGATCCCCGGTACCGGTGATATCGACCGACCCGCCGGAGCCTCCCGAGAACTGGGCGACGATCTGGGGTGGGACGCCGGCGTTGGCGAGTTGCGCGGGGACCTCGCTGACCATGCGGCCGGCGAACACGGTGCCCGCGATGGTGAGGCCGATCGTCCCTCCGATCTGCTGGAAGAACGTAAGGCTGGCCGTCGCAACGCCGACGCAACTGGTCTCGACGGCGTTTTGAACGATCAGCGTGAACACGGCGAATGAAGGCCCGATACCCAGGCCGGCGACGACCATCCAGAGCCACAGCGTTCGCCGGTCGGTATCGGCGCGGAGGTTGGTGAGCATGAAGAGCCCGGCCGCCAGAAGAAGGAGCGAGGCGAACATCAGCAGTTTGTAGCGGCCCACCCTGGCCACAATCTGGCCCGAAACGATGGCGCTGAAGATCAACGCCGCCAGCAGAGGCAGGAGGTTGTAGCCGGACTCCGTCGCGCTGGCGCCGGCCACGGATTGGAACCAGCGCGGCAAGAAGATGACTGCGCCGAAGAAGCCGAAGGCGGCCATGAACATGCCCGTCACGGAAATCGCGAAGGCGCGGATTCGGAAGAGGCCCAGAGGAACGATCGGCTCTTGCGCCCGCGACTCGATCCGCACGAACACGGCGCCGAATGCCAGCCCGAGGAGAATTAGCCCGCCCACGGCCGGATCCGTCCACTGTCCGGTCTGCTTGTTGGTGAGACCGACCAGGAACGGGGCGATGGCCAGGGCGAAGGCAATAGCGCCCGGGTAGTCGATGTTGCGCATGGCCTCGGGCCGGCGGATAGTCGGCAAGAGTCGCCACATGATGATGAGCGCAACGGCACCTAGCGGGACGTTGACGAAGAAGATCCAGTGCCAGCTGAATTGATCGGTGATGAACCCGCCGATGCCCGGCCCAAGGAGAGACGACAGTCCAAACACGGCTCCGAAGAGGCCCAGGTACTTGCCCCGCTCAGCCGGCGTGTACAGGTCCGCAACCACAGCCAGGGCCACGGGGAAGACGGCTCCGCCGCCAAGACCCTGCAGGCCGCGGAAGAGGATCAGCTGCCACATCTGCTGGCTCAGCCCGGACAAAACCGAGCTGATCAAGAATAGGCTGACGGCGAAGATGATGATCGGCCGGCGGCCGAAGAGATCGGACAGCTTTCCGTAGACGGGCCCGCTGATGGTCGCCGTGAGCAGGTACACGGTTACGACCCAGGTGTACAGATTGTCTCCCTGAAGGTCGGTCACGATCCGGGGCAACGCTGTGCCGACCACTGTCTGGTCGAGAGCGAAGAGAAACAGTGCCAAGAGGATCGCGCCGAGGATCTCGAGACGCGCTCTTGGACTCAAGACGACTGCGTGGTCGTTGGCGTTGGCGTTGGCGTTGGCGACATGCGTCATGCCATCTCCAGTAGTTGGCGGAGCCATCCGGCTCGTGCGCTGACGGCGACCAGAGGGGCCCTGGGTTGCGGAAGTTACGGGACGGCGGCCGGGGCTCATGACTTGTCCGGCGCCGGAGCGGGCATCTTGAATGAAGGGGGCACCCGAATGGAAGCCCGTCCCGTTGGCCGGTCCAATCCAACCGGCGACGATCCACCCTGCAGATCAATCCGGCCAGAGAACGGCGATTCTGGTCGCCGGGCCGCGCGCTAGCTCCGCGTCTCCGCAAGGCGTCGCTGCAAGAAGCGGCGTTCGGCATCGTTGTCCGAAAGGGCCATGGCGTGCTCATACTCCGCGGCGGCTTCCGGGAGACGGCCGAGGCGACGGAGGAGATCGGCCCGCGCCGCCGGCAGGAGGTGGTAGCCGGCCAGTTCGCCCCGGGCCACGATCTCATCCAGGAGGCCAAGACCCGGGGCAGGGCCGTCGGCCTGGGCGATGGCCACGGCGCGATTCAACTCGACGATCGGTGACGGGTCGATCCGAGCGAGCGCCTCGTACAGGGTGGCAATCGCTCGCCAGTCGGTCGTTCGTCCGTCGAGGGTGCGGGCGTGCTCGGCCGCGATCGAAGCCTGGAGCAGGTACCGCCCGACGGACGCGTGGGACAGCCGCGCCGCGGCCGCGAAGCCGCGATCCAGCGCCTCGAGCCCGCGGGCTATCTCGACGCGGTCCCAGCGCGATCGGTCCTGTTCGTCCAGCAACGCGATCGAGCCATCAGGGCCGAGACGGGCCTCGCGCCGGGAATCCTGGAGCAACAAGAGGGCGAGCAGCCCGTGGGTCTCCGGCCGATCCGGCAGAAGATCGGCTACGAGCGCGGCCAGCCTGATGGCTTCGGTGCAGAGATCGTGCCTGACGGCCGCCTCGCCGGCGCTTGCCAGATAGCCCTCGTTGAAGACGAGATATAGCGTCGCCAAAACGCTGTCGAGCCGCTCCGGCAACTCCGCTCCGAGCGGCACGCGATACGGAATCCCCGCCTCTCGGATCTTGCGCTTGGCCCGAACGAGGCGCTGGGCAAGCGTCGCCTCCGGGACGAGGAACGCCCGGGCGATCTCGGGTGTCGTGAGGCCGCCCAGCGTCCGGAGCGTCAGCGCGACTCTCGCGTCGAGCGGCAGCGCCGGGTGGCAGCACGTGAAGATGAGGCGGAGGCGATCGTCAGCGAGTCCGCCCTCGGTTCCGAGCTGCATCGTCGCTACCTCCGTGACCGCTAGTTCCCGCTCCAGCAGGACGAGCTTCTCTGCCTGCCGCCGGTCCCGCCGGATCCGATCGAGAGCGCGATGGCGAGCGGCGGTCGTCAGCCAGGCAGCGGGCGCGCTCGGAATGCCGTCACGAGGCCAGGTTTCGAGGGCCGCCGCGAAGGCGTCCGCCAGCGCCTCCTCCGCGGCGTCGAAATCCCCGCCCAGGAAACGGATCAGCGTCGCCAGGACGCTGCCGTATGCCTCGCGATAGGCCCGTTCGATGGCGGCGTTGGTCTCGGTGGTCGGTCTGGGCCCGCTTCGAAGGGCCTGCGGCTCGGGTTCAGTCATTCGGCCGTATTGGCCTCCCCGACAGTCTCAGGCGCAGGCATCCCGATAATCGGTCGGACCTCGATCGATCCCCCGAAGGCGGCCGGGCAGCGCGCAGCAGCCTCGAGGGCCTCGTCGAGGTTGTCGCATTCGATGATGTAGTAGCCGCCCAGGACTTCTTTTGTCTCTGCGTAGGGACCGTCGGTAATCAGGCGACTGCCATCGCGGACTCGAACCGTGGTCGCAGAGGACGACCCGGCCAGCCGCTCGCCGGCGGCGTGGATGCCCTCCCGCAGCAGCCAGCGGGTGTATTCCATCCAGGGTGGCGATACCTCGGGTGCATCCCCGGACGCACCGTCGTCTTGCTCTGCTTCTTCGCCATAGATAAGGAGCATGTAGCGCATGTGACGCCTCCGAACGGACGATGGCGGATGGCAGCGGCCACCCTTACTAGAATGACGATCCCGAAACATTGGAATCGACAACCCGATGGCATCGACTGGCGGTCGTGTGCCTGAACAGGATGGTGGGGACAGAGTGGGCGAGCGTCCTCGGGCCGACCGCCGCGAGCGCCAGGTGAAACCCTTCGCGCTCCACGACACCCGGAACGCCGTTGCGCTAGGGGGACCGAGCGTCGACACGGCCGGGGCCGGGTGACACGATCGGGCTCGCTCCCCCCGTAGCTGATGGTGAATACATGACCACGCCCTCCCTCCCCCAGTCCATCGACACCGCAATCGTGGGTGCGGGGCAGGCGGGTCTCGCGATGAGCTGGTTCCTACGCGGAGCCGGTCGCGAGCACGTGCTGCTGGATCGACGCGGGCAGGTGGGCGGAAGCTGGCGCGATCGGTGGGATGAGTTCTGTCTGGTGACGCCGAACTGGACCGTGTCGCTGCCGGGCTTTCCATACGATGGACGGGACCCGAACGGCTTCATGCCGCGCGACGAGATCGCGGATCGCATCGCAGGCTATGCGGCCGCGATCGACGCGCCGGTCGTCCTGGGCACGGGCGTGCACCGGCTCTCAGCCCGGGTCGACGGCCGCTTTCTGCTCGAGACAAACGGCGGCTCGATGATCGCCCGCCAGGTGGTGGTGGCCACGGGCGGATTCCACGTGCCCAAGATCCCCGACGTAGCCGCGGCTATGCCGCCGAGCTTGACGCAGATCCACACGCACAACTACACCCGCCCGGACGCGCTGCCGGCCGGCGCCGTCCTCGTCGTTGGGTCGGGCCAGTCGGGCGCGCAGATCGCCGAGGAACTCCACGCCGCAGGCAGGCATGTCTATCTGTCGGTCGGAACGGCGGGCCGGCTGCCCCGCCGCTACCGCGGGCAGGACTTCTTCCTGTGGATCGTCCAGCTGGAGCGGCGCGGCGCCGAGTTTGGGGTTCCTCTGCCCACGGTAGACAAGCTGCCGGACCCGCGCATGCGCTTCGCTGCCAATGGGCACCTTTCAGGTCACGCTGGCGGCCACGATACGAACCTGCGCCTCATGGCATACGACGGCATCACCCTCCTGGGCCATCTGGACGGCGTCGACGGCGACAAGATCCGACTGCGCCCCGACCTGGCCACGAACCTCGCCTTTGCCGACGCATTCTTCGATACACGCTTCAAGCCGCTGATCGATCCGTACATCGAACGAGCGGGCATCTTGGCGCCTCCGGACGACCGCCAGCCGGTCGCTTTCGAGCCTCCCGAGACGCTCGAGCTAGACCTGGCGAAGGCCGGCATTACGAGCGTCGTCTGGTCCTCCGGCTATCGCGCCGATTTCAGCTGGCTGGACATCGCCGGGCCTGACGGCCGCTCGATCCTCGACGAGCACGGCTTCCCCCGCCAGGATCGCGGCGTATCGGACGTCTCGGGGCTCTATTTCATAGGCCTGCCCTGGCTCCACACCGTCCTGTCCGCGTCATTGATGGGCGTGGGTCCGGACTCGCACTATCTGGCCGACCGAATGGGCTTGATCCCCTCGGCCGGAGTCGGCACCCCAACGGCCTAGAGGCGAACGGTCGGCGATGGTGTCGCCGCGGTGGCTTTCAGCCGATAATGGCGCCCATGCCTTCCGACATCGATCCGACTGCCGAATACGAGGCCTTGGGGCCTGCGGCCGACGAACCGGCCGACGAACCGGCCGACGAACAGGCCGACCCGTTCGACGCGCTCGTTGTTGCCGCCCTCGACTCGCTGCCGGAGGCCTTTCGCGGTCGGCTCGGCAGCGTAGCGATAGTCGTCGAGGACGAGCCGACACCCGATCAGCTCGCAGCGGTCGGGGCGCCGGGGCTGTTTGGCCTCTACACGGGTGTGCCGCGCACGGCATGGGGCGCAGACGACGCCGCGGTGGCGAGCAAGATCACGATCTTTCGCGGTTCCCACTTGCGGCAGTACCGCGATCCGGACTCACTGGCGCGCGGGGTGGCCGATACCGTGCGTCATGAGATCGCTCACCATTTTGGCATCTCCGACGCCCGCCTCGACGAGCTGGCCCGCGGCCGCCTCGACCACTAGTCGGCGATCAGCTTCTCGATCGCCCTGCAAGTCATCGGAGTACGGTGGGAGACCTGGATCGCGATGCGGGCGGCGTCGCCATGACAGCGGTGGAGGGCTCGATGGTCCAACCTCGGCCACATGGCCAGGGCTCGCCTTTCGACGCGGCTCGCGGCCTCCGACCGCTCGCGGGGCAGCGCAGGATGAGGACGGTTGAACTGGAGGAGCACGTGGACCTTCTCCCTGCCGGCTCGACGCAGTCTCGGGATCCGAGGCATCGGACGGGGGTCGGTCAGGAGACCATCATGGCCCTTGTCGGCAGGTAGCACAAACGCTGGGACATCGGCTGCCGAAACGCCGGGCCTCATGTAACCTCCACTCCGTGAACCTGAACGTCGTCCTGCCGTTCTGCTCGTCGCTGCTCAGCCTCATCTTCGGCGCGCTCCTCTTCGGTCAGTGGCGCGAACGGCGACGGTCCTACCAGGCCGTTTGGGCGATCGGCATGCTTTGGTACGGGCTGAGCGCGGGAACCGAATTCCTGGGCGGGGCATTCGGCTGGTCTGAGCCGCTTTATCGGGCCTGGTATCTGATCGGCGCGATTTGGGTCGCCGGTTGGCTTGGGCTCGGCACGGTGCTGCTACTCGGCAAGACGCGCTTCGGCTATGCCTTGGCCGGTTCGCTGTTTCTGGCCGGGCTTTTCACGGCACTCACTGAGGCCAAGTACCACTACGCCGGCAGCGGCGCCGCCCCAATCGTCTACTTCGGAATTGCCGTCGCCCTGGCAGTGGCAATCGCAGTGGACACGTTCCGCGGTGGCTCGAGGTGGCCCCGCCTCGCCGCCGTCGCCATGATCGGAGGCACCGTCGTGTCGGCCGTGATGATGGTCGTGGTGTCGCTCCCCTCCCCGGGCTGGGTCGTCGACCCGATAACGCACATCCCCACCGGCGAACTGATGCCGGGCTACCTGCGGCTTCTGACGCCATTCTTCAACATCACCGGTGCCTTCGCCCTGACCCTGGGCGGCATCTACAGCACGTACATCTTTATGCCCAAACGCCGGTTCATTCGCTACTCGTTGGGCCGCGACCAATCGCCGGCGAGATACATCGGCAATCTGCTTGTGGCTCCGGTGGCGATCGTCGTGAACCTGGCCGGCTCGATCCCCGGCGGGCTTGTTGGGCTGTTCAGGGGACGTCTCAACAGCCGAGTGCCGGCCACGCTCCTTATCGCCGTCGGCGGGCTGATTCCCGCCATCACCAGTGGGTCCAACCGATTCGGCGACACGAGCGGGTTCTTCGTTGGCGAGCTGCTCGGGGTCGTCTTCCTCTTCGCGGGCTTCCTGGTCTCGATCGAGGTCTTCCGCGAGATCCGCGTCCCGTTCACGAGCATCGTGTTGCGGTCGTCCGAGTCCGAGGAAGTCGCCTGAGCGCAGACCTCAGGCGAGCCGTTCGCCGGCTCTGACTTCCACATCGAGGCGGTTGTCAGCAGGTGCCAACGGGCACGACCAGATCGGGTCGAAGGCGCACGAAGGCTGATAGGCGAAGTTGAAGTCGACCACGATCCGGCCGAGGTCGGGGCCGTCCTGGACTTGGTTGCCGCCCAGGTCCGCCCCCTTCGCGGTGTCCAGGACGTAGCGCCCACCGCCGTACGTTTCGCGGCCGTTGGTGCCGTCGCGAAACGGGAGGAATAGGCCGCCCGAGTACTCCGGCAGCCAGAAGAGCGCCAACCTCCGATCACCGGCTTCGAACGGCACGTCGAGCCAGCCGACCCGCTTGAAACCCAACGGTTGGCCGGTACTGATCGGCAGCTTGAGCCCGAACGGTAAGGCGGGGGCAACTGGATCGGACTCGGACGCGGACCCGGCCTCTAGCGCAGCGTCACCGACAACAGGCAGTTCGAAACGCAAGCCCGGGTCGTATGGAAAGTGGGTTGCCCGAAACGCGGCCCGCCGCTCCGCAGGGACGGGCGAGGCCGGATGCCCGCGATAGAGTGCCTCGCGCCCGGCCCGCCAATGCTCATGCGCGGTGGCTGGATCGGATGCCGAAATTCGGCGGACCGCCGCGTACAACTCGGCTACCCGGCGTCGCCAATCTGCCAGCTGCAGCCATTCGGTGCCCGTCGCGTTCATCCGTCCAGTTTCGAGGTGGCAGTCAAGCTAATCGCGCCAGGTGATCGACCCGGCGAGGTCACCTTCACTCCCAAGGACGAAATGGTGCCAGGAAGTCGGTAATCAGTGCGTTGAGGCGATCGGGCGCCTCCATGCCGATCATGTGGGCCACATCCGGCCAGACCACGGCGTGCGCATTCGGAGCGGCAGCCTCGAGGCGGTGCGCAGCCTGGACCATGGACGAGACGTCGAGCGCCCCGGCGACCGCCAGGACGGGGCAGCGCAGCTCGCCCAGCCGGTTATTGGCGGGCGGATCGAGAGCGATGGGCCGTCCGCGGACACGGCCGCGTTCGCTGAGAGGCCGGCACATCGTCCTGACGGCTTCGCGGATCGACGGATCGACCCGCTCAGGCGGCTGGCCCGGGCCATCAACCCAGAGCCGCACAGCCAAGTCGGCCATGGCATCCAGGTCGGGCTCGGCGGCCGACAGCACCTTCTCGCTCCGGGCAAAGATGGCCAACTCGTCCGGAGTCAGCTCGCCGGCGAAGCCACCGAGGCCGGCCCCCACACCCACGACCGCGACAACTCGCTCGGCGAACTCGATCGCGGTGTCCAGGGCGATCTGCCCGCCGCGGCTGTTACCCACGAGGGCGGCTCGGCCGATGCCGAACGTATCCAGCACGGCCAGCAGGTCGGCCCGATTGCTGAAGTCGACGTCATCGGTCGTTGACCGACCGAAGGCCCGATAGTCGTAGCGGACGACATGGAAGCCGGCGACGACCAGCCCGGGAACCATCGCCTCCCAGGCCCGCAGATCGGCGATGGCAGCGTGAATGAGGACGATCGGCGGCCCGACTCCCTCGCCCATGGCGAACAGACGACCACCCGGGACTTCGATGAAGCACTCCATGGCCGCAGAATATCAGCGCGCGCGGTGGCCGGGCAGGGCCTTTCGTTCGAACTCGGGCATCTGCACCCTAGGCGAGGCCGCGCAGGATCACTGCGACCGTCGGCCGGATCTGGGACGCGAGGACTGACGGATTCGGCAGGGACGCAAAGTGATTGCTCAGAGCCATGACTGTGACCGCTCCCATGAGAAGCGCCCCGACGGGAGCCGTGTCGGCGACCGCCAGCCGTCCCAGTCGCTGCTCTTCTCGCAGATACTCGCCGAGTCGGGCCTGCATCGACTGCGGGCTCAGCTCGTCGCGGTGGACCTCTTCGAACAGACGATGGAATAGGACAGGTTCGGTCAGCAGGCCGGCCGCCGTCGGCAGCGCTTCGACCAGTAGAACGAGTAGACCGTTCGCGAAGACAACGAGGTTGTCCTCGACTGTCCCTAAACCGGCCTCTGGGAGAGCTTCGTAGAAGCGTCGGGCGAGGCGTTGGTAGCGATGCACCAGAGCGGCGACGATAAGCGCCGTCTTGTCCTCGAAGTAGTTGTATAGAACGCCGTCCGAAACGTTGGCTGCCCGCGCGATGTCGCGGGTCGTGATGGCCGCTATCGGCCTGTGGGCCAGCAAGCCTTCGGTGGCGTCGATCAGTAGGTCGCGCAGCGCAGTAGCCGGGTCGTCGCCGACCCGACCACCCACCGCCTTGGCTCGTCTAGGCGACATCACTCCTCATCGTTACCAGCGTTGCCACGACCGCGAATAGCGCAGCGTACGCGGTGAGCACCAGCCCGCCTGAAACCTGGGGCAGCAAATTGCCCTGCGGCAAATTGCCCAACGCCATGCCGCTGGCCATCGGCAGCCAGCGACCGAAGCCGCCGAGCAAATTGATTGCAACGCCCTCCACAAGGGCGATCCAGGCCAGAGCAATAGTGATCGCTGCGCCGAGGTTACGCACCATTGCCCCGAGCCCGACCCCCAGCGCGGCGTAGAGCGGCATCCATAACGCCACGCCGACGAGCGTCTGCCACACCTGCGCGCCGGCGGGATCGAAACTGACGCCCTTGGCCGAGAACCAGATGGCGCCGACGATCAGGGCCGCAATTGCACTGAAGATGCCGTCCATCAACCCGAGGCCGGTGTAGATGATGAGTTTGGCGGCGATGACTCGAGATCGACGCGGGGTGGACAGGAACGTATCCGTTATCGTCCCATCGCGGTATTCGCCGGCGACGGCCAGGATCCCGACGATCAACACGAAGAGCGAGGTCATTCCCGCATGGCCCAGGATCAGCCGGGCGGCCGTGGGGCTATTGAAGTCCAGCTGGGCAACGGCCATACCGCTCATCGCGGCAACGATCAGGACCAACTGGAGGCCGAGGACCAGCCAGGGCGCGCGAGAGGTCCTAAGTTTGAAGAGTTCGTTCGAGACAAGTGTCAGCATTCTTCGATTCCTTAGTTGGCAATGCGAGTAGTGGGCCGGGCCGGCAGACGTCGGGCGCGAGCCGCAGGCGGCGCCTCGTCTGACGAAGTGAGTCGGAGGAAGGCGGCTTCGAGCGAGGCGCTGTTTGATGTCAGTCCGGACAGGACGATCCCCTCTGCCGCGGCGATCCTGCCCACGTCTTCGGCTGTGGCGCCGGAGACTTCCAGGGCTGCGGCTGCGGCTGCGGCCTTAACACCGTAGCCGCGCGCCACGAGCGCGATGCGCAGCTGATCCAGCCCGACGGCCCGGACCAAAACGGTGCCGCTGCCGAGTTCATCGAGCGGGCCGGCGAAGCGGAGTTTGCCGTGGTCGACAATGACGACCCGATCGACCGTCTGGGCGACCTCGCTAAGCAGGTGGCTCGAAATCAGGACACTCCGCCCGTCGGCGGCCAAACCTTGCAGCAGATCCCGAAGCCAGGCGATCCCTTCCGGATCGAGGCCATTAGCCGGCTCATCGAGGATCAGCACTTCGGGATCGCCAAGAAGTGCGCCCGCCAGCCCAAGTCGCTGGCGCATACCCAAGGAGTAGCCCGACACTCGTCGGCCGGCGGCGTCGGTCAGGCCCACCATTTCGAGGACCTCGTCGACCCGGCTGACGCCTACCCCGGCTGTCGCCGAGAGGATGCGTAAGTGGTCGCGACCGCTCCGTCCGGGGCGACTCCCGCCGGACTCCAACACCGCCCCAACGACTCGGCGTGGCTGCCGCAAGTCCTGGTATCGACGCCCATCGATGAGAGCCTGGCCACGCGTGGGCCGTACCAGCCCGACCAGCGACCGCAGGGTCGTGGTCTTGCCGGCGCCGTTTGGGCCGAGGAAGCCGGTGATCTTGCCGGGCGGGGCGTCGAAGGTGAGGTCGTCAACGGCCAACACGCGGCCGAAGCGTTTGGTCAAGGAGCTGATCGAAAGAGTCGCCATATGGGCCTCCAGGTCGGTTGGGTGACGTGGCCGGCAGTTCCGGTGCGCGACGTGATGAGCGTACGTTCATGAACGTGCGCTCATAATACCCGACTGAAGAGCGACGTCAAGCAGGAAAGGTCGGGAGCGGGCGGGCGAGAAGAGCGAACGCGCCGCGATCAGTCGGCGGCAGCCGCCGCGCGCTGAGTGCCGGGCCCCGCCAACAGCGCCGCCAGTTCGGCGGCGCTGAGTAGCACGAACGCGGTCAGGTAGAACCACAACATCAGGACGATCACGCCGGCCAGGGCGCCGTACGTGGCGCCGTAACTGGCGAATCGCGCCACATACAACCCGAACCCATAGGTGACCAGCAGCCAGACAACCGCGAACGCCGTGGCCGCGACGGCCGCCCAGCGCCAGGGCGTTCGGAAGTTCGGGGCGTAGCGGAGAAGCGCGGCCACGGCAGCCACGAGCAGCACGAATGCGCTCGGCCAGCGAAGCAGCAAGAGCGCCGGCCAGACCTGCCCCAGGCCGATCGCGTCGATCAAACGCTGGGTGACCAGGGTGCCGCCCACGACCGCAACAAACGACACGACCACGGCCACCCCACCCAGGGCGGTGAGCAGTGCGGTCAGGGTGAGGCGCAGGATCAGCGGCCGTGTCTCGGGCACGCCATAAGCGCGGTTCATCGCCTTCATGAGAGTGCTGATCCCACCTGTGGCGGCAAACAGCGTCACGAGCGCGCCAACCGACAGCAGTTGCGGCTGCGTATCGGCAAGCGTCAGCTCCAGCTGAGCTCTCACAGGGCCGATCAGGTCGGACGGCAGGGAGTTGCCGATTGCCCCGATGATCCGGCTGGCAGGATCGGCCATGCCAATCCAGCTAGCAATGAAACCGCTCAGGGCGACCACGAAGATGGCGAACGGGAAGGTCGCGAACATAAACCGATAGGCCAGTTCCGCAGACAGTCCGGGCACGTCATGATCAAGGATCTGCTTGACGTATCGCCCGGCGATCTCCCTCACGCGTTCCCTCCGCGCAATGCCGCCCACAAATTCGTGGCGCCCGAGCCGGGGCCCAGGAGCCGGCGGCCCGCCCCGAGCCGGCGCGAGGCCGAGCCCTGAGGGCTGCCCTCGTTAGCTCGCGCGAACCTTGGCCGGGCAGTACGTGAGGCTGTTGGCCTTGCGCTGAGCCCAGGTCTGTCCGGCACGGGTGCGGCCCTTGAGCCAGGCCTTCCGGTTGCGGAGATGACTCCGCTGCACGCCGGCGCCGCCATTCAGGCGGCTGTCGACCGCAGCCACAGCCGGGGCTGCCGCACGATATGAGGACTTGCCGCCCTTGGCGTCGGCACGAGAGCCTTCGGGCGTGGTCTTGGGAGTTGCGTCGTCAGTCATCGAAGTGTCCTTCAGGCGTGAGGGCTGGCGGGCCCCAATAGCGGTGGTGTGATTTTAGCCAAGGGGCCGGCGCAGCGAAGTCTAGGCGACGACGGTGCTGTTGCGGCCCAGGCCCATGTCGCCCCGCACGGCTGCTGCCCCGTGGCTGCGGGACCACGACGAGACGGCGGCATCGAGCGCGACCGACTCCGGACGAACGGACAGCCTGTCGTCCTGACCGCGAACGGTGGGCCCAAGCTCGGCCAGGACTCCGCGGTAGTTGGGCTTGTCGTTCGGGGTGCGATCGACGGGCGGGAAGACGTCAAAGTAGCCGTCGGTGCTCACGACAATGAGCGCATCGGCGGTCCGGAAGCTTCTGCGGGCCACAAAGGGATCCAATCTGCCGCGCGCTGCGGGCGACGGAATCGTGACTCGGCGCAGTCGGCTTGCTCCCACGATGGGGCCGGAGCGGCTTTTGGTCAAGCCGCCGTGGATGGGCAGTGCGGCCCCCCAGGGTGTATTCCTCGCTAATGAACGGGCAGGTTTCAGCCGGCCCGCAGGCCGGTCGCCGGGTCGCCCGCAGGCCGGTCGCCGGGTCGCCTGTCATTGTGCTATCGCCCCAAAGCGAGTAACGTGACCTAGTTACCGCCACTCGCGGCGACGCTCCGCGTGGTCGACCCTCCTTTCCGACAGACCGTGCGTCTGCTGTTTGGATCGGGAAGAAGAAAGGGTCACTCATGACCACCGGCACAATCAAGAAGGTCGTCGCCGATCGCGGCTTCGGCTTTATCGCAGCTGAGGATGGGAAGGAATACTTCTTCCACCGCGGCGGCGTCCAGTCCCCGCTCGAGTTCGATCGCCTAGTCGGCGGCGAGCGTGTCTCGTTCGAAATCGAGACGAGCCCCAAGGGCCCGCGCGCCATCCAGGTCAGCGCAGCCTAATCTCCGACCGGCGAAGCGGCCCGAGCGTTTATCGCGTCGGGCCGCGACGCACTGGTCTACGCGCCGTAACGCGTCGCGCCCGCTTGGTCAGTTGGACACGGAACGGCAGCTGTTTGTGGGCTGTACGCCCAGGGCCGCCGTAAAGCGGTCGGCAATCCTGACAGGAGTTATTTCATCTCGAGGACGGCCTTCGTCTCCACCTACTCGCCGCGCCAATGCGGCATCGCCACGTTCACGTACGATCTGGCCACGACGGTCGGCGAACGGGAGATCGTGGCCCTCCATCCGGCCGACGAGATCGGGCCGTATCCGGCCGAGGTCCGTCATCGAATCCGGCGCGACCACCAGCCTGACTACGCCTATGTGGCGCACGCCCTCAACGACTGCGGCGTGCAGGTGGTCTGTATTCAGCACGGACGCGGCATCTGGGGCGGCGAGGACGGCGCGTACCTCCTCGACTTCATCCGGGCACTGCGCGTGCCGATGGTGGCGACGCTTCATGACGTCCCATCGCGACCGTCGCCGGCCCAAAAGTCGATCCTGAGCGAGCTTGTCGATGTCGCCGGGGCGACGATCGTGATGTCTCAGGCCGCGGCAGCCGAAATGGAACGCTCCTATGGCGTGACTTCCGACCGCCTCGACATCGTTCCCCACGGCGTGCCGCATCTGCCGCAAGTTGCCGCGGATACGATCAAGCCCCGTGTCGGCCTTCAGGGCCGAGCCGTAATCCTTAGCATCGGCCTGCTAAAGCCGGGCAAGGGTTGTGAAACGGTGATTGACGCGATGCCCGCCGTCATCGAGGCAGTGCCATCGGCCTGTTTCGTGATGATGGGCGCGACAGACCCTAATCTCCTGGCTCGCGAAGGCGATACTTATCGAGCCGGGCTGGAGGCCCAGGTCGCCGCCCGCGGCCTCGGACAACATGTCAAGTTCGTGGACAGGTTCGTGGGTCGCGTGGAGTTTGGGAACTGGCTCGAGGCCGCGGACGTGATTACGACGCCCTACCCAGACCTGGACCGCAACGTCGCGGCCACGCTCTCCTTCGCAATGGCGGCGGGCAAGGCCATCGTTTCCACTCCGTACGCATACGCCACCGAAATGCTCTCCCCGGAACGCGGCCGGCTCGTCCCGCCAGAATCCCCGGAAGCGCTCGCCGACGCGTTCATCGAGCTGCTGCGAGATCCCGAACTTCGATCATCGATGGGCCGGCGGGCATACGAACACAGTCGCGGCATGGTTTGGTGGGAAGTCGGGAGCCAGTACCGGCGCATTTTCGACCGGGCTGCGAGCCTCGCCGACTCCACACCGCGCGCACCCTTTCGCAATCTAGCGGCGGTCGTAGCCTGAACCGCCCTATGCAGCCTGCCATGGGGCAGGGTGCGATCGAAGTCGCTACATCGGCCCGTGCAGACGCAACCCGACCCGGCCCGGATTGCGCGGGTGATAACTTAAGTCAGTCAATCGCTGTTTTGGACACACTGCAGCGGCGTCTGCTGTCGGCACGCTACGTGGGTGCCGACCCTCATCTCGACTGCGCCATCAGCGCGAGACCCAATCCGTCTCGCCCGGCCCGGTCGGACCCCGCGTCAACTGACGCACTGGAGTTCTCTTTTGACCTTCGATAACCTCGGCCTGTCGGCCGACCTTCTCGCCACAGTCGCGAGACAGGGCTATACGGAGCCGACGCCCGTCCAAAGCGCGGCGATCCCCCCCATCCTTGCCGGCCGCGATGTTCTCGCCGCCGCCCAGACCGGCACCGGCAAGACCGCCGCGTTCGTCCTGCCGATCCTGGAGCGCCTCAAGGGCCACGCCAACGCCGGCTTCTCGCCGGCCAGACACCCCGTCCGCGTCCTCATCCTCACCCCGACCCGCGAACTCGCGGTTCAGGTCAGCGAGGCCGTGAAGACCTACGGCCGCAGCAGTTCCCTCCGCTCCGCGGTCGTCTACGGCGGCACTCGGATCGACCCCGAAATCAAGCTTCTCTGGAAGGGCGTCGAAATCCTGGTGGCCACGCCCGGTCGCCTCCTCGACCACGTCGGCCAGCGCACGGTGAACCTCAGCCAGGTCGAGATCCTGGTCCTGGACGAGGCCGACCGGATGCTCGACATGGGCTTCATTCCGGATGTGCGCAAGATCACGGCTCTCATGCCGGCGAAGCGCCAGACCCTGATGTTCTCGGCCACCTTCTCGGACGACATCCGCCGCCTGGCCAAAGAGTTCCAGAAAGACCCGGAGATCATCGAGGTCGCGGCCCGCAACAGCATCGCCGACAACCTCACGCAGGTCCTTTATCCGGTCGATCAGCACCGCAAAGCGGACCTGCTGCTCCACCTCATCAAGCGCGACTCCATGGAGCAGGTCCTGGTCTTCACCCGCAGCAAGGTCGAAGCCAGCCGGCTGGCTTCGTACCTCGATCGACGCGGCGTGAGTACCACCGCGATCCACGGTGATCGCAGCCAGTCCGAGCGAACTCGCGCCCTTGAGGCGTTCCGAGGCCGCTTCGTCAAGGTCCTCGTTGCCACGGACGTGGCCTCGCGCGGCCTGGACATCGCCGACCTGCCCTACGTCGTCAACTACGAGCTGCCGTACGAGGCGCAGGACTACATCCATCGCATCGGGCGAACTGGTCGCGCCGGTGCAAGCGGGACGGCCATTTCGTTGGTCTCGCCCGGCGAAGTCGAGGAGCTGCGGGCGGTTCAACGCCTGCTTCGCAAGTCGATCCCGTGCGCGGTCGTGGAAGAATTCCTGCCCGATCCCGACGCCGAGCCGGCTCAGTCGCGACATTCTGATGGCCGCTCGGGCGCGCCGTCGTCGGGCTGGGGACGCCAGAGCGAAGGGTCCCGATCCGGTCGGCCGCGCCGGTCTTTCGCGGCCACGTCCCGGTAAGGAGAAACTAACCAGTGCGCAAACGCAAGGTCACCTACCCGGCGCCCAAGACAGCCAACAGGCCCGTCAGAACCGTAGGACTGCAGAGCAGCCCCGGGTACGTGAGAACGACGGTCGCGACCATCAACCTCGCGGCCCTCGAGATCCGCAACGACCTGTCGGTCGGGAACCGAGTGCGGATCGGCGGCGAAGGGCTCTACTCCGGCGAATCGGCCGTCGTGGAGTCTCTTGTCGTCGGCGTCATACCCGCCGCAATGGTTCGCACCGAGGCCGGCAAGACGCGGCGCGTGCGTACCGTCGATCTCGAGCGCCTACCCGCCGAGGGCTGACTCACCGAATACCTGCACCGCGGCCGCTGCTTACTTGCATGTCGGTTCGCGGGCCAGGACCGCCGGTGCGGGGGGCGAACCAAACCGCTCCATTTGCGCATTCGTCGAGTTTTTGCGGACTTCTGTATGTAACATCGTCCAGTGCGGAAGATGGATGACGTAGGACGGTTGCGCTCTCACACAGGCGTTCCAGGCTGCCAGGCAACATGGCTTGCCCAGAGCGGCGCCATGTGGGTGTGACAGAGATGTCGATCAGGGGCGATCGCATCGACGCGAAACCCCTCCACTGCTCCGTTTGCAAGCACCCCCTGGTGCTCCGAGGAGGCCATGGCCGCCGACGGGCAGCCTTGATAGAAGATGGGCTGACGCTGTGCGACGTTTGCGCGCCGGCCGGAAACCATCAGGCGCTCCGCTTCGAGCGCTAGGTTCGCAGCTTGAGCCGCTCATCCGAGCCGGCGGCCCGACCAGGCGGTCACTCGTCGGGTCCGGCCTAGAACTCCTGCGGGCACCACGGCTTGAGGGCCGTTGGGAACAGGGCGTCAGCCGTGGCCAGACCACCGGCACGTAGTTCCACCACACGGCCGGCAGCCGCCAGTGCGGTCGCGGTGAAGCCACCCAGGAAGAGGGACGCCAGGTCGTTCGCGTCCAGCGCCAGGTCCGGCTCGGTGTCCGTTCTGGTGACTCGGGCCTGCCCATCCTCCACTTCGACGCTCCAGCGGCCGGCATTCCAGGGGCAGTATTCATCGCGAAGGTCGAAGGCCACGCGCCCGTTGCCCTGACTGTCAATGCCATACGTCCGCCCCTCCAGAGCCGCTGCCACGTCGAGGATCCGGATCCACAGGCCGTCCCCCATCGTCACGCCCAGACGTCGGGGCTCCGAGGCAAGGACGAGGAGCGGGTGGTCCGAAGGTAGCCGCAAGGCCTTGACGGTCTGGACCAGGTCCACGCTCAGAAGGTAACGCCAGATCTCACGGGTACCGCGCGGCGTCGAACTGATCGCCTCATCGACGAGCAGCTGATGGCTTGAACCCCTGACGCCCCATTCTGGCTTGGTCTTGTAGACCGCGTAGCCCTCGGCGCCGGCATCGGTTTCGTAGACCACCAGACGCTTAGCCTCGCCGCCTTTCTTATCCTTCTCGCTATAGGGCAAGATGCCGGCCCACCAGTCGGGCGTCCGCGACAGGAAGCCAGATCGCTGGGCCCGGGCCGCCTCGTACACCGGCTCGACGATTTCCCGCCCCTCGCCCGGCGAGAGCAGCCGGAATCGGCCCTCGCTCGGCCAATCGCGGGCAAACGCGAACGCCTTTGCCTCCGCCTCGAGGTTCACGCTCAACGTCCCGAGCCCAAAACCGAAGCGTTGGTAGATGGCACCCTCTGCCGCCCAAAGCATCGCGATCGGCTCGCCCCGACGATGGCAGTCGTCGATCATGCGCCGCATCATCTGGCTCATCAGGCCACGGCGGCGATGGGTCGGCAGGACAGACACCCAGGTGATGCCGCCGGCCGGCATATCTCCCCCGGGCACGGTCAGATGGACGGTGAAGACGCCGCCCGTGCCGACGAACCGGTCGTCCTCCATGGCGCACACGAATCGGTCCTTGTCGGCAACGGCCTCGATTCGCGTGATCAGCTCGTCCGACGCGTCCTCGCTGAACGTGATCTCGTCCATTCTGAGGAACTCGGCAAACCGCTCAGGCGGGCAGACCCTAATCTCAACGTTCATGGCGCCATGTTGGCACAAGTCCGGGCCGCTTAGATTCAGCCTTACGCGTGAGCCCGCAACCACTCCACGATGCCGGCCACGACCTGCGGACCCTCCGGCTCGTTGAGTGTTTCGTGACGCAGGTTTGGCAGCACGCGCCGTTCGACGCCAGGCAACTTCCCGAGTGGCTCGCTACCGGCAGTTGGGACGAGCGTATCCGCGCCGCCGTGGATCACGAGAGTTGGAATGCGGAGCTGATCGAGTTCCGACCTGGCGCGTTTCATGGCCGCGAAGAGCTCCGCGCCCAGGCGGGTCGTGGAGCGAGGCTGGACCAGCGGATCGGCGAAATAGGCCACTCCGACGCCCGGATCGCGGGCCAGCTGATCGCCTGTGATCGGGTTGGCCATAACCACGGTCGGTGCCACGCGGCTAAGGATCGGGGCGAGGGCACGCTGCCAGCCGGGGACGTTCGCCAGGAGCGGCGGAGCGCTCAGCACCAGCAGATCCGGCGCGGGTCGGTCGGAGCAGGCGTAGGTCAGGGCGATGAGCGCGCCCATCGAATGCCCCAACAGGACCAACGGTCGGCCGGGTTCGCGCAGTGCCGTAAGGTGGACCTCAACGTCGTCGAGGAAGTCGTCCCACCGCCCGACGTACACACGTCGACCGCCCGAGAGTCCGTGGCCGCGGAGATCGAAGGCCCGGACATCCAGGCCCGCCTCGGCCATCAGCCGGCCGGTTCGTTCGTACCTGCCGCTATATTCGCCGATGCCGTGGACGATGAGGACTCGGGCCCAGGTTTCGCCCTTCGGTGGCCAGCGCCGGACATGGAGCGACGTGCCGTCTAGTGCCGCCACTTCAGGCTCAGGCGTCGCGGGGCCGCCTCCGTCCATCACGCCTTCCAGAAACGGACGCCGTCGCGCAGGTCTTCGCACTGCACATTTGAGGGAGCCCGCAATACGTGCCATGTGATCGCCAGGTCGCCGATGCAACCGGCACAGATGATCGCCAACGGGAACGCCAGATACGCGCCGAACGGGAGAAGACAGGCCGGAACGCCGAGTGGAGTGATCACTAAGAACGGAGCGAGAGCGACGATCAGATACTGGTGCCGGCTGAAGCGGTGGCCCGGAGACGTCGTAAAGAAGCCGAGGGGGATGCCGTCCACCCTGAGGACGCCGAATTCAGGGCTGGCACCAAACGAGCGCATCACCAGGCCATGCACAGCCTCGTGAACCGCCGCCAGAGCAAACGTCAGAGCAATCACCAACGCCAGCTGCGCTAGATTGGCCGACCCGGAGTGAGGGAGGGCGCCGCGCAAGGCGATGAATTCATAGCCCAGCCCAGCAATGACCGCCATCGGAAGCGAAAGAACCGTCCAGACCACCCATGTCGCCCGCGATGGCTTCCACTCGGCAATCAAGCCAGCGGAACTGTCGGACAGGTCCCTCATAGTTGCGGCCATCGCCTGCTCCACTCACGTCGACCAACGTCGTCATAGCCATCGTACCGGCCACGACTACGCCTCTGCACATCTCACGCGACAGCGGCGGGCAAATGCAACCGCCGGAAGAAGCGGCCGTCGGCACACTCTGGTTCCCCCTGGAACGCAGCCCTAGTGTCCCGACCCGCAGAAGAATCGCCGGTTCGCCATCCTTGCCCGGTCGTTCGTACGGCGCCGGTCGTTGGAGTGTCGGCGCGTGGCCCGATCCTGCAATTGTCCGGCTGTACCGGACAG
>JAYUDR010000161.1:0-11590 GCA_043739665.1 Chloroflexota bacterium | reverse complement strand
TCGATGCGCTCGGTCAAGTAAGCGTACTGACGCAGCGTCTCGATCTCTATGCCCAGCGAGCCCGCCTCCTGGACGATCGTGGCGTTGTCCTGCTCCAGCAGCAGCCGGCCCTCATTGAGCTCGTCGAGTATCTCCTGCATACGAGGCTGAGCCCGCGCGAAGCGCTCGAAGTAGCGATCGAACTCGCGCATCTCATCTTCGGGCGAGCGCTTACCTCCGAGCTTGAGTTTGGCCGGGTCAATCTGGGCCGCGGCCTTGCGCAGGTCGGCGAGTTGGCGGGCCATCGGAGCCTTGGCGCCCAGCAAGCCGTCTATGGAACGGAAGCGCCGATCCAGCAAGCGTCCGCTCAGGGCGGCAGTTGCCACGAAGTCTCGCTCGCCCAAACGGTCTATGCCGGCCACAGCCCGGGTCAGCTCGGCACTCCCAGGCTCCACCACAACAAGAGCGTCCACCTGCTCAACCGCGAGACGCTCGATCGCCTCGATTGCAGCAGGGTCGACCGCTTCAGAAACGAAGCCCGGCGGGACCTCCTGCGGCTCCGCCGGGTTCGAAGACTTGCTGGGTTGGCTCACAGAACCACGGATCCGGCTACTCCACCGACTCCGACTTGGGCGTCGGGGCTGGGGCCGTTGGGGCTGGTTTGGCCGGCGCGGAGACTGTGGCCTTGGCTCGTGGCTTGCTTGCAGCTTCGTCGACGCCGCCATCGTGACCGTTGAGCGGGGCGATCATCGGCGCAATGGTTCTTCGGGCGATGCCCACCAGGGCGCCGGCCTGCTGGATCACGTCGCCAAGAGCGCTCGTTACGCCTTGGGCACCGTTGAGGACCGTGAACTGGCCAATGTGCGCGAACGGCTCCGCGGCCGCGCGAACGATCTCCGGCATGGATTGGGCGATCTGCTGGGCAATGACCGCTTCCTGGTTCTGGCTCAAGGCAGCGGCACGGCTCTCGATACCGGAGGCCTCCGCCGTGGCCTTGGCCTTAATCGCATCGGCCTCGGCGAGACCACGGGCCCTGATCGCGTCAGCATCGGCAAGTCCGTTGATGCGAGTGGCGTTGGCCTGGGCCTCGGCCCGGACTTTGACGGCGCCGGCCTGAGCCTCGGCCTCGAGGCGAACTTCCTGCGCAGCGGCTTCAGCCTGGCGGATGCGGACGTCGCGGCCGGCTGCGGCGAGAACGGTCTGGCGGTAGGCCTCGGCGTCGGCCGGCTTGCGGACGTCTACCTGGAGCTGCTGTTCCTTCTGCTGAGCCTGCAGCTCGGCGACGCGTGTTTCCTGCTCAACCACGGCCTGGCGAGACTGGGCCTCGGCGAGAGGACCCTGCTGTCCGGCTTGCCTCTGGGCGCGGTCGATTTCGGCCTGGAAACCGGCCTTCTTGATCTCGGTGCCCCGGATCGACTCCGCGATCTGACCCTGAGCGGTCTGCTCTTTGGCGACCGCGGTCTGGTCGGCAACAGCGCGGGCGATGCGGGCATCCTGCTCGACCGCGGCCTGGTGCGGAACGGCCAGGTTCTCGATGTAGTTCGATGGGCTGGTGATCGACTGGATCTGGAAGCTGTCGATGACGAGTCCGAAGGACTCCATCTCGACCGTGCAGCGCTCGCGAACCTGCTGGGCGAACTTGTCCTGGTCGCTGATCATCTCCTCGACGGTCATCGAGCCGGCGATAGCGCGCAGGTGACCGACGAAGACGTTCTGGACCTTGGACTCGAGCTCGGCCGACGGGCGATCCAGGAAGCGGCGGGCGGCGTTGGCGATCGAACGGTAGTCGTCTCCGACCTTGTAGACGATGACGCCACGCAGATCCAGGCGGATTTTCTGCTGGCTGACGCACGGAACGGTGACCTCGCTCTCGTGGGCCATGAGCGACAGAGCGCGGACCTTCGACAGGCCCGGCAGAACCATTGCCCCGCCACCCGTCACGATTTTGAAACGCATGCTCTCGCCTGCGACTCCACCGGCCGAATGCCCGCGCGAAATGCCGGAGATGACCAGAGCTTCGTCCGGCTCGGCGATTCGCCAGGTGGACTTGAACAGGATGACTAACAAGATGATCAGGACGAGGAAGCCGACGCCCACGGCTACGAGAAACGTGTCACCGGAACTCATCGCGGAAGCCTCACTGTATCGGTCGGTGCCACCTCAACCGTTCGACCTCCCAGGCTGCCGACCACCAGAACCTGGGTGTGCTTCTTGATCGTCGCGTCTGGATCTGCGGCGGACGCGTTGAACCGCTCCGTCCCCTGACGGACCTCGATCAGCACCTCGCCGAGGTGTCCCGGGGTGATGTCCGCCGTGACGCGCCCCATCTTGCCGATGACGTCGTACGACACGCTTCTTCTCCGCTCATGGCCTGGTTTTGCCCATCCATGGTAATGCCTGGGCCACGAGCCTACGGCCAGAGTCTGCCCCGCCTTGTGCGCGACGAACTCATTTTTTACGTGTCGGCTTCTCTCACCATGCGTTAGACCACGTCCGAGGCCCTGGGGTTCGGTCGTCCTGGCGGGTGAACGAGACTAATCCGTCCCTCGGCTGCGGCAGGGGTGGCGAGTCCCGCCGGCCGTGACCCGGGGCATCCTGTCAGACTTGCCCCAGAATCCCTCCCGCCGGCCGTGCGAGCGGGGCATCTGGTCAGACTTGCCCCACATGAAAGTTGGAGCAGACAAGAGGCCGAATGGTCGGGTCAGATCGCTCCCAGCGGCTCCGGACCGGTCATTGGCCGCTCATCAAGCCTGCGCCTGAGCGTGGTTGCTGCTCCGTGGCGGTCAGGCCCCGCTTCACCACCCGCTGCAGGGCCACGACCGGATGGCCAACTTTCACTCCAGGCAAGTTGGACCAGAAAGCGATGCCGGACTCCGGCCCCCGCTCCGGGTGGAGGAAGAGCGGCGCAAGGGACCGCCCGTCCCGCGGCAGAGCCGACGTTAGCAGCGTGCGATGGTCGGCCACCCTGCGGCGGTTTGTGCTCGAGTCGCCGATGATCAGCCACGAACTCACGGCTCGGGCGGCCCAACCACGGGCCAGGGCGATTTGAGCCGCAAGTCGTCGCTTCCGGTCGAGCGTCCCGATGAGTTCGTCCACATCAACGATGGCTGTCTTGAGCTCGACCACCACAAGTGAGCTCGAAGATTCGTGCCAGGCCAGGAGATCGACGATGCCGCGCTCGCCGTAGATGGCGAACGAGACTTCAGCCACCACGATCCAGCCGGGCTGTTGAGCGATCCAGGCCGCAACCAGTTCGCCCAATGCCGCATGTCGGGCGTTGACGATGCGGTCGAGTTCGCCGCCCGCAGATCGCGGCACGATCTCCAGGCTCACGCCAATCTTCGCCGCCACTCCTCGAAGCGCACGGAGCGACACTCGGTCAACGTAGCCGTGCTCCAAACGGGACACGAGCGAGGCTGAGACTCCGGCCTGGTCCGCCAGATCGCACTGACGCAAACGACGCTTGACGCGAGCGGCCCTGAGCGCGAGGCCGAGGCGAAGATCATCCATCGACGCCAGGATGGACGCGGCCGCTCACCGCGCGCTTATCTGTCGATTTCGCCCCTACGCCTAACCAAGGGCAGCGGATGGGCGACGACGCGCCTCGGCGTTTCGGGCCGGGGCGTCGGGCGGCCAGAAATCAGCGCGAGTCAGGCCGCCACCGCCGTGGTCTTGACTCGTAGAAGCGTGGCGGCGCCTCGATCCATGCCGACGAGCGAACGGACGAACAGGCCGAGGCCGAGCGACTCCTGCTTGGCGCGGTCGATTTGGTCGGGCCCACCGACGGGTTTCGGCCGCCAGTCTGATTCTGAGCAGCTATGGCAACCCACGTTGACACGTCCTGGCGTCGGCATATACTCATATCCGACAGTTTTGGTCGGAATTGGGTGTGGCCGGAATGCCGGCGGCCACCCGATCTGATCGGCCGTCGCAAGTTGCGGCGCTCGCCCAGACCAACCGCAGGCGGCCCAGCCAAACCGCAGGTTTGGTTAAAGCCAACCGAAGGATGGCGACCATCTGGCGATGGTTTGTCGTCCCCCGAGCGCCACACGGGGCCGGTCGAGGGCGGGTCAACCAGCCCGATCCGGCCGAGTACAGACGCGGCGGACGATACCGCTGAAACGGAGCAAATAAGCTGGCCACACGGACATACCACAGCACCGGCGCAGTCTCCTTCTCCACGAAGGGCGAGTACGGCGTGCGCTTCATGGCCCAGTTGGCCCGCCGCTTTGGGACCGGTCCTGCCAGCCTGACCGATATCGCGGAGGAGGAGGATCTGCCGAGAGCCTATCTCGAGCAGCTCGTCATCAGCCTGCGCGACGCGGAGTTGGTGCAGAGTACACGCGGTGCTCATGGCGGGTATGAGCTGACTCGACCGCCGGAGCAGATCGTCATGGCCGAGGTTTTGCGTGCCCTGGAAGGGCCAATCGCGCCCATGATCTGCGCCACCGACGACCCAAGCCACGTCGTTTGCTCACGCAGCGGCCATTGCACCGTAAACTTCATGTGGGTCCGCGTCCGGGATGCGATCGCCGGGGCGCTGGACTCGATTACCCTGGCCGACCTCGTGCCGCCTGCCGCCCGCCTCAGCGGCAAAGTGGCGCCGTCACCGGCACTGCGCCTGAACCCGGCCGCGCCCGCCGGCACCACCCCCCTCGCCCTCGCCGACTGAGCGGCGTCACCGCCAAGGAGCATCCGAGTCATCGTGAGCGACCAAGACCTCGTCATCCGCGACCTGCATGTGGCGCCCGCCGCGAAGCCCGATCACGAGATCCTCAAGGGGATCGACCTGACCGTCCGCAAGGGCGAAGTCCACGCCATCATGGGACCCAACGGCTCGGGCAAGACGACGCTGGCGTACGCCCTCATGGGCCACCCCTCGTACATCATCAAGTCGGGCCAGGTGCTGTGGCAGGGACACAATCTGCTCGCGCTTTCAGCCGACAAGCGAGCCCGCCTCGGCCTGTTCCTCGCCTTCCAATATCCGATGGCGATCCCAGGCTTGTCCGTGGCGAGCTTCCTGCGGTCGGCGATCAATGCCCGGCGCGCGGGCCTCAATCCTGACCCGAACATCGACCCCACGGACGCCTTCAAGGGCGGGATCCCGATGGGCGAGTTCCGGAAGCTGGTCAAGGCGAAGATGGCCCTCCTCAAGATGGACGAATCGATCGCCGCGCGATATGTGAATGAGGGCTTCTCGGGCGGTGAGAAGAAGCGTCTCGAGATGCTCCAGATGGCCGTTCTGGAGCCCGAGATGGCGATCCTCGACGAGACCGACTCCGGCCTCGACATCGACGCCTTGCGCATCGTGGCTGAAGGCGTGAACGCCATGCTCAGCCCGAACATGGGCGTCCTGGTGATCACCCACTACCAGCGTCTGCTCAACTACATCACGCCGGACGCGGTCCACGTCCTCGCCGCGGGTCGCATCGTCACCAGCGGCGGTAAGGAGTTGGCACTGCGTCTCGAGGAGGAGGGCTACGCGCCGATCCTTGCCGAGAACGGGCTGGAGGGCGTCACCGACGAGGCTCCCGCGGGCGAGGCTCCCGCGGGCGAGGCTCCCGAACTCGCCGAGGCGGCGGCGGGGGCTGCCCGCTAGGGCGGGCCACGATGACCGACTCAGCCGCCCCAGCCCGCCTCGACACCCAGCGCCTGCGGGCCGACTTCCCGATCCTCGCCACGAGCAATCGATTCGGCAAGCCACTCGTCTATCTCGACAGCGCCGCCACCAGCCTCAAGCCGCAGGCCGTCATCGATGCCGTCGACGGCTACAACCGCGAGTACTCGGCGAACATCCACCGCGGCATCTACGAGATCGCCGAGCGGGCCACCGGCGCCTATGAGGGTGCGCGCGCGTCCGTGGCCCGGCTCATCAACGCCCCCGAGCCCGCCGAGATCGTCTTCGTCAAGAACGCCACGGAGGCGATCAACCTCGTCGCCAACTCGTGGGGCCGCCGCAACATCGGCCGGGGCGACTCCATCGTCCTGACTGAGATGGAACACCACGCCAACCTCGTGCCCTGGCAGCTGCTCGTGCAGGAGAAGGACGGCGACCTGGAGTTCGTACCGATCACGGACGACGGCATCCTTCGCCTCGAGGTCTACGAGGCCCTGCTGCATCTGCGGCCAAAGCTCGTGGCGTTCACTCATGTTTCGAATATGCTCGGCACGATCAACCCCGTCCGCGAGCTAACAGAAATGGCCCACCAGGCCGGCGCGCTGGTGCTGATCGACGGCGCTCAGGCAGTCCCGCACCTGCCGGTTGATGTCCAGGCGATCGGTGCCGACTTCTACGTCTTCTCGGGCCACAAGATGCTCGCCCCGACCGGCTCAGGCGCGCTGTGGGCCCGCCGCGAGCTGCTCGAGGCGATGCCGCCCTTCATGGCCGGCGGCGACATGATTCGCGAGGTCCACCTCCGCCGCTCAGAGTGGAACGAGATCCCCTGGAAGTTCGAGGCCGGCACGCCCGACATCTCAGCCCAGATCGGCCTCGGAGCGGCTGCCGAGTACCTGATGGCGATCGGCATGGACAACCTCAAGCGCCACGAGCAGGACCTGACGGCCTACGCGATGGCAACGCTGCGGCGCGAGGTCCCCAGCATCGAGATGTACGGCCCGGCTGCGGACTTGCGCGGCGGCGTCGTGTCTTTCAACCTGCCGGGCATCCACCCCCACGACGTGGCCCAGATCCTGGACCGTTCGGGGATCTGCGTACGCGCCGGCCACCACTGCACTATGCCGCTCCACGAGCGCTTCGATCTGGCGGCCACGGCCCGGGCAAGCTTCAACGTCTACACGATTCCTGAGGAAATCGACGCCCTGGCGGCGGGTCTGCGGGAAGTCGTGCGCATTTTCGAGCGCTGAGGGTATCCTCGACAGCGATGGACGACCTGTACCGCGACTACATCCTGGAACACTATCGACGGCCGCACAACTTTGGCATCCTCGAAGCGCCGACGAGCAGCTACGAAGGCTCGAACCCGCTCTGCGGTGACCGCATTACGATGATGCTGGAGATCGCCGACGGAGTGGTGCTCGACATCGCCTTCACCGGCCGCGGCTGCGCGATCAGCCAGGCCAGCGCCTCCCTCCTGACCGACGAGATCAAGGGCAAGACGGTCGAAGAGGTCGAGAAGATGACGCCGGACGACCTGCTCGATCTTATCGGCGTAGAGATCAGCCCGGCCCGGCTGAAGTGCGCTCTCCTCTCTCTCGACACCGTTGCTCACGCTCTGGCCGAGGAAGCCGTCGGAAGCCAGGACGCGACAAGCTCGACCTAGTCGATGAGCGTTCAGGGTGTCGGCTCGGCCGACGCTGCTCGTATGTGGCGCGAGGTTGCCGACAGGGTGTTCGTGCGCCGCTTCGCCGACTTCAACGTGAACGTAGGCCTGATCGTCGGGGCTGAGGCCGCGCTCGTCGTTGATACGCACGGCACGGAGCGTCAGGGCCGCGAAATGCTGGGCGAGATCCGCGGGATAACTCACTTGCCGCTGGTGGCGGCCAACACCCACCACCACTTCGACCACGCCTTTGGCAACTTCGCCTTTCGCCCGGCCGAGATCTGGGGCCACGAGCAGTGCGCCGCTAGGCTCGGCGCAGACGGCCTGACGACCAAGTTGGCTCTGGCTGCGGCCGCGCCGGAGATGGCCCAGGAGTACGCGGACACCCGGATCACGCCGCCGAACAAGACGCTCCGGGATGGCGCGACCCTCGATCTCGGCGGCCGGCGGGTCCACCTTACCCACTTCGGCCGGGGCCACACAGACAACGACGTGGTGGTCGTAGTGCCGGACGTCGGCGTCGTCCTGGCCGGCGACCTGGTTGAGCAGGGCGGCCCGCCATCCTTCGAAGACTCGTATCCGATGGACTGGCCCGGGACTCTGGGCCGGATGTTGGATCTGGCCGAGGGACCGATCGTGCCCGGCCACGGCGAGATCGTCGACCGCTCATTCGTAGAAGCGCAACTGGCCGACCTTTCGGCGCTCGCTCAACTGGCTCGGCGTGTCCGCTTCGACGGCGGCTCGGCCGACGATGCACTGCCGCTCTCACCCTTCCCGGCCGCGACCGCGCGCATCGCGCTCCGGCGGGCTTTCGCCCAGCTCGCCGGGGAACTGTAGGGTCGGCCTGAGGGTCCTGGACAGTGGCGCGGGTCGCCGTTACTCGCTGGCGGCAACCAGTCGGGCCGCTTCGCGGGCGACGATCAGGTCCTCGCGGGCCTGGATCCGGAGGATCGCGGGCGAGTTGGCCGCGGCTCCGGGTGCCGACAGAATGGCGTCCTCTACGACCGCCGCTGCGTCGATTGGCGCCACGCCGAGGACCGAGAGCCGCCCCACGATCCGGGCCCGCAGACCGGCCGCGTTCTCGCCGATGCCGCCCGTGAAAACGATCGCATCCAGGGCTGTGAGTGCAGTGGCGGCGGAGGCAATGCATTCGGCCGCGCGCCTCGTGAAGAGATTCAGGGCAAGAGTGGCCGGGCCGTCGCCGCCGGCCTCCGCGCGGAGTAGCTCGCGGACGTCGGATGTTCGGCCGGAAACGCCCAACAGCCCCGACTTGTGGCCCAGCTGTTCGGCCAATTCGTCGGCGTCCAAACGCCCTGTTCGGAGCAGGTAGAACAGGACCCCCGGGTCGATCGAGCCGGCTCGCGTGCCCATCATCAGGCCTTCGAGCGGCGTCAGGCCCATCGAAGTGGCCACGGACCGACCGCCGTCGACCGCCGTCACGGAGCAGCCGCTGCCCAAGTGAGCCACAACTGTCCGCAGCTGGCCGAAGGGCCGGCCCAGAAGCGTCGCAGCCCGCTCGGCCGACCACTCGACGGACATGCCGTGGAAGCCGTAGCGCCGAATGCCCCACTCCCGATACCACTGGTCCGGTACGGGGTAGCGGTACGCCTCTTCCGGCAGCGTCGCGTGGAAGGCGGTGTCGAAGACCGCGACGTGAGGGATGTGCGGCATCGCGGCCAGCCCCGTGGCCATCGCCACCGCCGCCACCCCGTTGTGGAGTGGCGCGAGATCTCGCAGCGCGGTCACCTGGGCGATAACTTGTGGAGTGACGAGCACAGGATGGCGGAAAAGGGTTCCGCCGTGAACGACGCGATACCCCACCGCCCCCAATGAGTCGGGCGAGATGCCCGCCGCCTCGTACTTCGCGACGAGGGCGCGCATGTCGTCGGCTGCATCGCCGTCCTCGGTTGCGTCGGGGCCCCAGTCCACGTCAATCTCGGCTAGTGGGGCCAGCGACTCGGCGGACGCGACCAAACGGGCCCCGCCAGATTCGGGGCCGGACGTGACCCTGGCGACACCGTCGGCTGTCGCCGCGATTCCATCGGCTGCCGGCCAAGCGATCGTTGCGGTCTCGATCACGCTCGACTTGAGCGAGCTGGACCCTGGGTTCAATACAAGTACGCGCATCGCCTCGTAGGCTACCTGTTCCGCGAGCGGGACGGGCCGGGGCGGGACGCGGACGCGGGGCGGGCCGCCAGTCCGAGGCAGGGCGCGAGCCGGGGCGGGCGTAACTCCGGGCGGTCGCTTCCGACTGCGCTGCCCGCCATGTCCGCGCCCGGTCGCTCGGCCACCGTTTCTGCGGTTGATAGCTCGTGGCGCTCTTATGGAATTTCGCGCCCATCGTGGCGGCCGATGACGCGACCGGTCGGAGCGTATCGCGACTAGTCGGACACAACGACCGGTTGCGTGCGCGGCTCGCGCTTGATTTGGCCCGGACCGGTCACGATCGCGGATCCCCTGTTCACTCGAATCCGCCGAGGCCCGCCCCGAACTTTCATACGAGTGCTGGGGCCACTCACCCGGAAGAACCACGTGCCCCGCAGCGAGGCTGATCTTGGCTGGGCAATCCAGCGCCGAATCTCGACAGTTCGACTCGGTAGGGCGGCGGCAAAAGTCGCTCGAAACCGAGCCACGCCGTCACGGAAGGTGCTGCCTTCAGGGAGGACGAGGACGACCCCAACGACCGCTGCCCTCCAGCCACGATCGCGCGCGACCAGCGTCGGCACGAGCCGAACCTTTCGGTCAAGGACCGACAGCATATTCTGCATGTCGTCGAGTTCGGACTTCACCTCGACGATTACCAGTGCTCGCTCCGCGGCTCGCCAGCCGATCACATCGACCGAGCCCCGCTCACCGAACTGGCTGAACGTGTACTCGACCGCCACCTCCCAGCCAAACGACACCAGACGAGCGACAACTTGATCAACCAGGGCGGCGTGGCACGCATCGACCAAGCGCGGGAGCTCGCCGCCACGCCATCTCGGCTCGAAGGGCATTCGGATCTCGAGCGCTGCTGCGATGCCGCGGACGGTCCGCACTGGGAGACCGTCAAGCTGGCCTCGTTCCACCATGGAGACGGCCCACTGACTTACGCCCGCAAGGGCCGCCACATCGCGCTGACGAAGACCGCGGCGCCGGCGTACCGACCTCACCACACTGCCAACCTTGACGTCATCCATCGCACCGCATGATGCGCGGCCCCGATTGTCGCGGACTTACCCGGCGATCAACCGCCCGCGCCTCGCCCCGCGCCCGCGCCCGCGCCCGCGCCCGCACCGGGCTCGGCGCGCCCTGGGCCAGCGGCACTCCCGCCCGCCGCCCCCAACTCCGCCGCCAACGCCCCCTGCAACTCCGCCGCCAACTCCGCCGCCAACTCCGCCCCCAACGCGGCGACCAACGCCGTCTCCGTGGGCGTGGCACCCAGCTCCAGCAGCGCCCCCACGACCGCCGCGAGTGGCGGCTCCAGATACGCGGCCCGCAGCTCCGGCCACGCCGCCTCGCAGAACACCGCGTCAGGCGGCCCGTCCAGCACCACTCGCCCCTCGCGCATGACGATCACGCGCCGGAAGCACTCGGCCACGAAACGCATGTCGTGGCTGATCGCGATGACAGTCCGCCCCTCACCGGCCGCCGAGGCTACGACCTCTCGTACCCGGGCCACTCCCCGCGCGTCCTGGCCCGTGGTCGGCTCGTCGAGAACCAGGATCGGCGTCCTAATCGCCAGCACCGACGCCAGCGCCAGCAACTTTCGGCGCGAGTAGCCCAGGTCGTACGGGTTGGTCGCGGCCTCCGCGGCGAGACCCACATCCTCGAGGGCGATACGGACTCGCTCATCCAGCTGGTGCCCGCGAATTCCGAGGTTCCGCGGCCCAAATGCCACCTCGGCCGAGACGCGCCCGGCGAAGAGCTGCCGATCGGGGTTCTGGAATGCCAGTCCGACCAGACCAGCCAGCCGAGCGACGTGAACCCGCCCAATGTCGCGGCCGTCCAGGAGGACGCAGCCGGCAGTCGGTCGCAGCAGGCCGTTCAGTTGTCGGACCAGGGTCGACTTGCCCGAGCCGTTCTGGCCGACGACAGCCACCAATTCGCCGGGCTTGATCCGCAGGCTGACTTCGCTTAGTGCCTGGGTTCCATCCGGGTAGGCGAACGAGACGGCCTCGAATTCGATGGACGGCACGTGCGCGGCGGAACCCGGGGCGGCGGAACCCGGCGCGGCCGAAGACGGCGCGGGGGCGGCGGAACCCGGCGCGGTCACAGGGCCGCCTCCGCCAGCGAGGCCGACCATTCGATACCGGAGGCCCGGACGGCGCGCTCGAGCCCGACTGGAGCAG
>JAYUDR010000160.1:0-1706 GCA_043739665.1 Chloroflexota bacterium | reverse complement strand
GCATTGTCGAGCAGTCCAGCGGGTACGTGGACGTCGAGAGCGAGCTGGGGCGCGGGACAACTGTCCGTGTCTATCTGCCCAAGACGCTCGCGCAAGAGGTCGAGACGCCGGACAAGACGGATGATGCAAGCCCTAGCGGCAGGGGCACTTTGCTCGTTGTTGAGGACGAGGAGACGGTTCGCTCCTTCGTATGCCGCATTCTGGAGCAGGCCGGCTACTCGGTTATTCAGGCAGCCACAGGCGAGCAGGCCCTGGAGATCGAGGCCGGCTATGCAGGCCAGATCGATCTTCTGTTTACAGATGTCGTCATGCCCGGTATGAGTGGCCGAGAACTGGCCGATATCCTGCTTACCCGTCGGCCGGGCACGCCGGTGCTGTACGCCTCCGGCTACAACGAGGAGATGATCGCCGACCGAGGCGTCCTCGGTCCAGGCGTGGGCTACCTGCCCAAGCCCTACACTCGTATGGAAATCCTGCAGCGACTGCGCGACCTGTTGAAGTCCCGTGCCACGCTCGACGGAGACTGAGCGATCGACCGAGCCGTCCGCTCCGGTACAATCGGAGTTCGGTAGGGATGGCCACCGGCGTCCCAACCCTGTCCTGAGGAGCCACCCGCGACCATGATCTCAACAAGCGACCTACACAAGGGCGTGGCCATCGAACTTGATGGCGACCTGTGGCAGATCCTCGATTACCACCACATCAAGATTGGGCGAGGCTCGGCCCAGGTCCGCATCAAACTTCGCAACATCAAACGCGGCGGAACGCTCGAACGGACCTTCCAAGCCGGCGAAAAGTTCACTCGCGCGCGCATGGATCATCGCCAGATCCAGTTCATGTACCAGGACGGCAACGACTACCACTTCATGGAGACCGAGAGCTACGAGCAGTTCAGCCTCATGGCCGAGAAGCTCGAAGGCGTCACTGAGTACCTCAAGGACGGCTTGCTGCTCGATCGGACCACCTATGAGGGTGAAACGATCGGCGTCGAGCTGCCCGTGACCGTCGATCTGAAGGTGGTCGAGACGGAACCCGGCTTTGCCGGCGACACCCAGTCGGGCGCCCGCAAGCCGGCCAAGCTGGAGACCGGTCTGACGATCCAGGTACCGATCTTCGTCAATGAAGGCGACACTCTGCGCGTCGACACCCGCACCGGCGAATACCAAACCCGCCTGTGATCCCCGGACGGCCGGCGCATGGCCGCCTCGCATTGCATTGCCCAGGGAGGCTGGCGGTTGAGTCGTAAGGGCCCGGCGGGCGGCGGATCGCTCTGGGATAACATCCCGACCGAGGAGTCCGAGAGCGAGCCTCGGCCTGCCGATGGGATGGACGCCCGACGCAGTCAGCCCCGGGGCTGGGCACTGCCGTCCTGGGACGCCATCGACGGCTCTGAGCCGATGGCCATGCCACCGGCGAGCGCCGCTCCCGACACGCTGGCCACTCCCGCGACGCTCGCGCCGCCGGTCGGAACGCCAGAGCCGGTACCAATGCCGGCCTCGCCTGCGGCCGATCCCGGCTTGCCTCTTCGCATTCTCGGCGTCAGCGAGGCCACCCGTGCCATCCGCGACGCCGTCCGCGCAGACTCCGTCCTGCGCGACGTGTGGGTGGAGGGTGAGGTGGGGCGGGTGACCGTCTCCTCGGCCGGGCATTGCTACTTCACGCTCAAAGACGAACGCAGCCAGCTGGCTTGCGTCTTCTTCCGCGAC
>JAYUDR010000159.1:0-1711 GCA_043739665.1 Chloroflexota bacterium | reverse complement strand
TCAGCCTCTCTCTCATTTGAGGAGACTGACAAGATCACCGAGCAGTTAGCGGTGCCAGATTCACTGAGCAACGACAGGCGAGTTTGGGCCGGCGGTCGGACGGGCCCATCTCGCCCTGCGAGAGGACGGCCCCCGGCGAGACCCGACGTGGCGGCACCCTGCTAGCCTGAGCGCATGAGTTCTATGCCGAAGGTGGGCGAGCTCGCCCCCGATTTCGAGCTCCACGACGACACGGGGGAGGCGCATCGCCTCTCCGAACGTCGAGGCCACATGACCGTTGTCTATTTCTACCCCGCTGACGACACGCCCGGCTGCACCAAGGAGGCCTGCGCGTTCCGCGACAACGATGCCGCCTTCAAGAAGGCCGATACCGCCGTCTGGGGACTGAGCCCTCAAGGCCCCGCTAGTAAGGCCGCGTTTCGGGCCAAGTACGGCCTGCCGTTCACCCTTCTCGCAGACGAAGATCATGCCGTCGCCGACGCGTACGGGGCCTGGGGCGAGAAGACCAACTACGGCAAGACCTACTGGGGGATCCTGAGGGCCAGTTTCCTGGTTGGGGCGGATGGTCGGGTCGTTCGGGTCTGGCCGAAGGTGAACCCGGAGGGCCACGCCAGCGAGGTATTGGCCGCGCTGGGTGAGGCCCGAGCCACGTCGGCCTGACGTCGCCAAGGCGCAAACAATGTGCCCCTCGACCCTTAGCCGCCAGCCCCTCAGCTGCCGGCCACCGGCCATGCCGTGTACAGTCCCAGACAAGAAAAGAGGCTTCGCTCGTGGGGGGAGACGAGCGAAGCCTCGGGCGGCATGATAACTCCACTCAGCAAGAAGCGAAGTATTTAGGCCACGGCTCGCCACGAGGGCGCGCCGGCGAACGTTGACGAGCGACAACACGTTATTCCCGAGACAGGTGGCGCTGGACATGACTAACGACAAAGTGACGGCCCATACCTGGCGACCGAGCCGATTCATGGTCGTGGTGGGCCACCCCGATGATGCCGACTTTGGACCGGCCGGAGCGGCAGCGGCCTGGATCGACGCCGGCGCCGTGGGCTGGCTTGTTTGCTGCACGTCGGGTGACGCAGGCGGCGAAGACCCCAACCTGGACCCGCTTGAGCTGGCCAGGGCCCGCGAGGAGGAGCAGCGCCGGGCGGCGAAAGTCGTCGGCTACGCCGGCGTGACTTTCCTGCACCAGCCGGACGGCTGTCTCGTCAACGACCTGCCTCTCCGCGAGATGCTCGTCCGCGAGATCCGGACCTTCAAGCCCGATGCGGTCTTCTGCGGCGACCCCGAGGTCGTGATCCACAACGGCGGCGGGATCAACCACACCGATCACCGTGCCGCGGCAATGGCGGCGGTGGACGCGGTCTACCCTGCCGCCCGCAACCCGATGACCTTCCCGTGGCTGGCCAAAGGTGGCCTGGCGGCTCACAAGGTCCGGCGCTTGTACCTCATGTGGTCCAACCAGGCCGACATCTGGATCGACGTGACGAACACGGCGGACCGCAAGATCGAGGCGCTGCGCTGCCACTCGAGCCAGCTCCACGACCCGGAGGGGGTCTTTGCCAGGATTCGCGGCCGGTTGGCCGAGCAGGGCGCCCAGATCGGCGTGACGCAAGCCGAGGCTTATCGACTGGTGGTTCTGGACCAGGATCCTGCGGAGGACGCCGACGTCGAGGAAGGACTCATGGCCGAGGCGCCCAAACCCCGCGCCTAG
>JAYUDR010000158.1:0-4755 GCA_043739665.1 Chloroflexota bacterium | reverse complement strand
GGGCTGGAGCTGCTGCCTGATCGGCCGAGGATCGCCGCCGCCGAGTGGCGCGAAGCTAGCATGTTCGAGGCCGTGCTGGGGCTCCTGGAGCGCCTGGGCGAGCGGCAACCAGTGGCCCTAATGATCGAGGACCTGCACCATGCCGACGCTGCGACTCGTGGGCTGGTCACGTTTCTGGCCCGCGTCACACGTGGCCAGCGGGTCATGCTCCTCGTCACCTACCAGCCCGACCGCCTGCTTCGATCCGATCCTTTACGTGAGACTCTGTCCGCACTGGCCAGCTCGCCGACGGTCGGGACCGGCGAGATTGCCCCTCTGGAGCGACAGGAGCTTGTCCATCTGATCGAGTCGATCGAGGGTGGGCGGCCTTCATCCACGACCCTGCTGTTGGTGGCCGAGCGATCGCGTGGCAACGCCCTCATGGCCGAGGAGTTGCTCGCCGCTCGGCGCGAGCTGCAGGGCGTATCCCTATCGGGCTCGTTCGCGCGGCTGGTTACGGCCCGAGCTGCGTTGCGCTCCCCGGAATGCCGCCGCGTCCTGCGCCTGCTATCGCTGGCCGGCTCGACCGTCAGCATGTCCACTCTGCTGGCGATGGCGGCGGAGTTCGAGGCTCGATCGTCCGCCAGGCCACGCCGGTTCGCGACTGGGATGCGCCAAGCGGAAGGCCCGGACGAGGACATGGCGGCGGGCGTTACAGAGGCGATCGAGCACGGTTTCCTGAGCGAGACCATCGCAAGGCCACGCTACGAGGCCGGCGCCGCTGCCGGCGGGGCCCTTGCGGAGGGCGGGGCCCCGGCCCGGGACGCCCGTGGCCGCACCGGTGGCCGCAGGGCCGATCGTGGCGACCGCAGTGGCAGCGACCCTGGTCGCAGCAGCTACCTCCAGCACCGGGGAGCGGTGCAGCCGCCGGTAAGTGACAGTCGCTTCGGTTTCCGCCATGAACTGATTGCAGAGGCTCTGGCCGCCGACCTGTTGCCCGCCACGCGCCGCCGCTACCATGCCGCGTTGGCGGCAGCCTACGACACTGAAGCCGATCCGCAGCCGGCCGCCGCCATGGCCCATCACCTCGCGGCGCAAGAGCTGGCCGAGGCCGAGGCGACGGCCCTGGAGGCCGCAGCAGCGGCCGAGAAGTTGGATGCCGGCGCAGATGCGCTGGCCCACTATGAGCGGGCCCTGGGCCTGTACGAGATAGTCGGCCCGGTTGAGGGCGTGGCTCGGTTGTCCGACCTGTATTTGTGCGCCGCAGAAGCGGCTTTCGCCGCCGGCGACCCGCCCAGAGCGGCCGCCTACGCCGACGCGGCTGCGGCCGCTCTCGACGAGCCGCGTGAGCGGTCGGCCCTCGGCCTGGTCATGGAGCAGCTCGGCCGCTACCGGCGCGCCTGCGGCGATCACGAAGGCTCACTGGCAGCCTATCGCCGCGCAGTTGACCTGGTCCCGTCAGAGCCCACGCCCGCCCGAGCCCGTGTCCTGGCCTCGCTGGCTCAGTCCAGGATGCTCGAAGGCGTCTTCTCCGAGGCCAAACGCTACGCCCAGGAGGCCATCGAGGTGGCTACCGCGGTCGGCCAGGAGGCGCGTCAGGAGTTGCTGCACGCTTCCTGCACGCTGGCGGTGGCCGACGCCTGGGGCGAAGATCCGGAGCCGGCAGTCTGGAAGCTGCGTCAGAACCGGGACGAAGCGGCGGAGCTGGGCAGCCTGGACGACCTATTCCGTGTTTACGCGAATCTGACCACCGTCCTGGACCTGCTGGGCCGACGCGACGAGGCTATCGCAATCGCCTATGAAGGGATTGCCGAGGCGGAACGGGCCGGCCAGGCCACCGTCTACGGCAACTTCTTGCGAGCCAACGCGGCGGACTCACTCTTCTATCTGGGCCGCTGGCCGGAGTGCCGTCGCCTCTGTCTGGAGGCCCTGAGTTGGAATCCGGTGGGCATCTGGTATCTCTCGCCGCTCCTGACCCTGACCACGCTCGAGGTGGCGACGGATGCCGGCGAGTCGGCCGGCCTGCTGCTGGGCCAGGTGCTGCTGGCTATCGAAACGGTTGGTGATCCGCAGTTCTACGTGCCGGCCCATCAGGCCGCCGCCTCGTACGCACTGTGGCAGGAAGACCTCATCGACGCCCACAAGGCTGCCGAGCGGGGCTGGCTGCGTGTCAGCGACACTGAAGACTGGATCCTGATGGCCCGCATGGCGGCGACATATCTGGAAGTGGACTCTGCCATCGCCCAGGATGCCCAGCGGCGTCGCGACTTTGCGGCCCTGGCCGCTGCCCGCGAACGAAGCCTGCCCGTGGTGCTGCGGGCCGAGGCTGTTGTTCGGGCGTGCGGCGTATCAACCAGGACCGGCTCGCGCCAGCAGGCCGAGATGGCCATTCGGACGGCCCGCGCCTTCCGCGTCCGCGTGGAGGGTCACGACGATCCGGCAACGTGGAATCAGCTGTCCCTCGATTGGGCTGAGCAGGGATACCCGTATGAGTCGGCTCGGGCTCGCTGGCGCGAGGCCGAGGCCCTGCTTGACCAGGCGCGCGGCCAGGCGACTCGAGCGGTGGCTCGCATGCCGTTGACCGCAGCGGCCGAAGCGGCGTTCAAGCTCGGAGCATGGCCTCTGTTGCGGGCCGTGTCGGAGCTGGCTCGGCGGGCGATGCTGCCGCTTCCGAACGACGTAGAGGCCGCCCTGGCGGGCCGGCTCGAGCCCGTCGCTGGGTCCCCTAAGTCCGCCGCCGGCCGGCGCGGAGGTCCCCCGGGGTCTTCGATCGGGTCGGCCGGCCGGAAAGAATCCAGGGCGACCTCCGCGCCCGGCAAATCCGAGACGGCGGTCGTGGCCGACTTCGTGGCTCGCGACAGTCAACCCGCCCAGCACGACTTCGGTCTGAGCAGGCGGGAACTGGATGTTCTCGCGCTCATCGCCGAAGGCCGTAGCAACCCCGAGATCGGCCGCCGGCTGTTCATCGCCCGCAAGACGGTGGCCGTCCACGTCGGCAGCATCCTCGGGAAGCTCGGCGTCTCGGGCCGAGTCGAAGCGGCAACCGCAGCGATCCGCCTGGGCCTCACAGACCGCAAATAGCGCTCGACCGACTTCCTCACTGCATCCAGTTCGGCCGCGCCGTCGCTAAGGCACGGCCCTCGTCGCGGCGCGATTAGAGGGCCTTGACGGCCGCCACCAACTCCTGGAGGCCGCGCTTCGCGTCGGCGAACAACATGCCCGTCTTAGGGTTGACGTAGAGCGCGTTGTCGATGCCCGCATATCCGCGGCCCATCGATCGCTTGACGACGATGACCGACCGGGCCTTGTCGACATCGAGGATCGGCATGCCGAAGATGGGGCTCGAACGGTCGCTTCGGGCGGCCGGGTTCGTGACGTCGTTGGCGCCGACCACGAGGGCCACGTCCGTGCGCTCGAACTCCGGGTTGATGTCGTCCATCTCCTTGAGTTGCGGGTACGGCACGTTGGCCTCGGCCAGAAGCACGTTCATGTGGCCCGGCATGCGCCCGGCCACGGGATGGATCGCGTAAGAAACGTCGATGCCCCGGGCTTCCAGTAGATCTGCCAGCTCGCGGACGCCGTGCTGAGCCTGGGCCACAGCCAGGCCGTAGCCGGGCACGATGACGACCTTACTGGCGTAGGCGAGCTGGATGGCGGCGTCATCGACAGAAACTTCGCGGACGGTACCGCCTGCGCTGGTCATGGTCGCCTGAGTACCCTCCGCGGCGCCAAAGCCACCGACGAGGATATTGGCTATAGAGCGGTTCATGGCGCTGGCCATGAGTCGTGTGAGGATCGCGCCCGAGGCCCCAACCAGGGCGCCGGCCACGATGAGAACAACGTTGCCGACGACGAAACCGGCCATCGCCACGGCCGTGCCGGTAAAGGCGTTGAGAAGCGAGATGACGACCGGCATGTCGGCCCCGCCGATCGGCAGAACCATCGTCACGCCGAAGATCAGGGCGCAGGCCAGAGCCGCAAGCAATAGGAGGGTCAAAACGTGGCTGTCGTACGTGACCACGCCGGCACCCGCCAGGATCATCACGATCGAGACGCTCAGGCCGGCCACGAGCAGGAGCCACGTAAAGATCCGGCCGCCCGGGATCAGGATGGGCTGGCCCTTGATGCGGCCCATCAGTTTGGCCGAGGCGATCAGGGAACCCGTGAACGTCACCGAGCCGATGATGACGTCGGCGATGATGAAGAGGGTTCGCCAGCCATCCAGGCCGGGTACGCCGCCGGCCAGGACGCGGTGGCCGTCCAGGGCAATGAAGTCGTTGAGGGCCAACAGCGCAGCCGCTGCGCCACCCACGGCGTTGAATAGCGAGACGAGTTGAGGCATGGAGGTCATGGCCACGGTCCGGGCCATTCGGAGACCCAGGCCTCCGCCCAATGCCAGGCCGCCGATCAAGAGGACCCAGTTCCCGATCCCCATGCCGCCCTGGGTCACGAAGACGATCTCCGCCACGATGGCGATGATCATGCCGGTGGCCGAGATCCGGTTGCCGGTCCGGGCCGTTGCCGGTGAGTTCATCAGGTGAAGGCCGACGACGAAGAGAGCGGCTCCGGCGATGAAGGAAAGCTGGACCAGATGGCCGATGTTGCTGGCGTTCATAGCGATTCCCTCGTCACCGGGCGGCCTTGTCGGTCGAAATGGCCGGCCGTCGTTTGAACATCTGGAGCATCCGATCCGTGACCCAGTAGCCGCCAACGACGTTCGCCCCGGCGAAGGCCATGGCCACGAAGGCGAGGACGCCCGTCAAGGGGTCGTCCGCC
>JAYUDR010000157.1:0-11707 GCA_043739665.1 Chloroflexota bacterium | reverse complement strand
GGTCCTTGGGGTCCTTGTCGCCGAGCATATACGGCAGAGCCATGAGGAACGTTCGGCCCGGGCCCGAGTTGGCGGGACGCGCGTACTCGAACTTGCCGGGGTGCGCCTTGGCCCAAGCGAGCAGTTCCGCAGGTGTGGTCGGCGGGGTGGTGACCTTGGTCGGGTTGTACTCGATGAGCGGGCCCGACGGGTAGTACACGACGTCGATACCGAAGCCTTGCGCCAGGGTCTGCATCGCCGCAGCCGGCTCCAGGTAGTTGGCCGTCAGGTTCGGGAACATGTCCTCGTGGTCGGGGATGATCTTGGTCAGCAGGTTGTTCTTGATGCCTGCAGCCAGGCCATCCGTGCCGGTCATCACCAGGCTGATCTGGGCGTTGCCGCCGGCCTGCTGGGCTTGCAACTTGCCGGCCAATTCGGGCGCCGTCGAGGTCGAGTAAGTGATGTTACTCACCATCTCGGGGTGGGCAGCCTTGAAGTTCTCCATCATTTGCTTGGTTAGCTGGAGGTTGCCCGCGACGTCGAGGACGTTGATCGTCACCGGGTTAGTAGGGACCTTCGCCGTGGCGGCGGTGGCTGAGGCTCCGGTAGCCGCAGTCGGAGTTCCTGGGTTGGTAGTACCCGCCGCGGGCGGGACGGGAGAGGTGGAAGACGTGCCGCACGCCGACGCAACCATTCCCACAGTGAGTAGGATCCCTAGCCGTTTGGTCCACAAACGATCTCTCATTTGGAAGTTCTCCTCCTACAGACTTTCCGCAATTGCGGGTGCTTCCCGAGGCCCTTCTATCCGCGCCGCGTGCAAGCCCGACCGGGCGCCATTCCGTGGCGGGGCGGTGGAGGCTCGAACGATGAGCTGGGCAGGGAGGCCCTGCTCGTGTGTGTCCGATCCTGGATGGGCAAGCTGCTCCAGCAGCAGCTCGATGGCGACGCGTCCAGATTGCTCGAGTGGCAGCGCGACGGTCGTCAGATGTGGGGTGGCCATTCCGGCCATTGGAATGTCGTCGAAGCCGACGACGCTGATCTCCTCCGGGACACCTATGCCTCGATCGGCGAGACGGCTCAGGACGCCCAGGGCCATCAGGTCGTTGTAGGCCACGACGGCGGTCACCTTGGCAGCGACGGCGAGATCGGCGGCATGCTGGCCGGCCTCGAAACGGGGCGCCAAGGGCCCGAACTCGATGATCTCGAGCGACCTGCCGCGTGCACCTGCCCGCAGGCCGCGATGACGCTCGTGGTTCGACCACGACCCGGCGGGGCCACCCAGAAAGCCGATCCGCACGTGGCCGAGGGCGACCAGGTGCTCGATCGCCTGACGCATCCCCCCGGCGCTGTCGAGCAGGACAGCCGATACGCCGCGCACACGGCGGTTGAGGAGAACGAGGATTGTGTCCCGTCGGAGTTGCTGGAGCTGCGACTCGGACAGCCGCGACGAGCAGATGACGACACCGTCGACCTGCCTGGCCATCGCTCGCACCAGCTCCATCTCGAGCCGTGGATTCTCCTCCGAGTCCGCCAGGAAGACGGCGAGATCGGCCTCGCGGGCCCGTGCCTGGGCACCTTTGAGGATGGCGGGAAAGAACGGGTTGCCCAGGTCCGGCACGACCACGCCGATGTTGCCCGTCTTCCCGGTCGCCAGGCTTTGCGCGGTGCGGCTGGGCCGATAGTGCAGTTCCTCGGCCACGGCGAGCACACGCTGCAGCGTCTCGTTGCGGACGAGCCTGGGCTCCGAGAAGGCTCGCGAGACGGTGGCGGGCGAGACGTTGGCGCGGCGCGCTACGTCGCGTATCGAACTTGCGGAACTGCCTTCGCGCTGGTCCATACGGCCCAGAATGAAACCGGTTGCAGAAACTGTCAATACCTTTCATCATGGGCGGCGGTTACCTCGGCCTGATGCCCGACGGTCGCCGCCTATAGGAGCACACGCCCATGGCACAAACCGGCCGTTGCCTGTGGATCGACGCCTCGGCCGGCGCGTCGGGCGACATGCTGCTGGGCGCACTGCTCGACGCCGGTGCACAGGTAGGCGCGGTGGCGGCGGCCATCGCGGCCCTGGGCGTCGAGCCGATCGAGATCCACCCCCGACAGGTCCGTCGTCACGGCTTGCGGGCCACGAAGGCAGACGTTCAGGTCCATGACACAGCCGTCTCGCGAACGGTCGGCGACGTGCTCGGCCTCGTCGCCGGGGCGGCACTGGCGCCGGCGGTGGCCGCCTTCGCACAGAATGTCCTGCGTCTCCTTGGCACGGCCGAGGCCGCGGTCCACGGCGAGGACCTGGAACAGGTCCACCTGCATGAGGTCGGCGCGCTCGATTCGCTGGCCGACGTCGTTGGCTGCGGCGCCGCACTCGACTCGCTCGGTTTGCTCGAACCACGCGCCCGGATCGTCGTCAACTCCATCGCGCTCGGCTCAGGGAGCGTCCAGTCGGCCCACGGCGTGCTGCCCGTTCCGGTGCCGGCGGTCCTGGCGATCCTCGCGGGGCGCGGCGCGGCCGTCGCGGCGGGCGGCGAGGGGGAGCGCTGCACGCCCACCGGTGCGGCGCTGCTGGCGATTCTCGCCGGGGCATGGGGCCCCATGCCGCCGATGCGCATCGACGCCGTTGGCCTCGGCGCCGGCTCGGCGGATCCACCTGAATGCGCCAACGTCCTGCGGGTGGTGCTCGGCACCGTCCTCGCGCCGGGTCCCGTGCCGTGGCGTCACGACGATCTGATCGAGGTCGAGACGACCGTTGACGACCTGGATCCGCGTCTCTGGCCCGCGGTCCTCGACGCCCTCGTTCAGGCGGGCGCCGTGGATGCCTGGCTGACGCCCGTCGTGATGCGCAAGGGGCGGCCCGGGATTGTGGTCACGGCGCTCGTCGCCGAGGAGGCGATCGACGCCGCCACCCGGGCCCTCTTCACCCACTCGACGACGCTCGGAGTGCGCCTCTGGCCGGTCGCCCGCCGGGCGCTGCCCCGCGACGAAGTGGTCGTTCACGTGGACGGCTGCGAGGTTCGGGTCAAGCGCGGCCTGCTCGACGGCGAACCTGTGACTGTCCAGACTGAATACGCGGATGCTGCGGCGGCTGCGGAACGCCTCGGCATCCCTGTGCGGGCCGTCCTCGAGCGCGCCGCGACACTAGCGCGCGCTGCGGAGCCCCCGAAATCTGGGACACCTGAGCGGGACAAAGGAGCTCTGTGATGAGCGCATCGGGACGGTCGATCGGGAAGTCGCCTCGCGGATCGAGGATCGCCGACGTGCGGGCGACCACGGTCAGCGTGCCGCTCGAGGCTCCGCTACGCCACGCCGCCGGTGCCCACTGGGGCCGCTTCGTCCGGACGATTGTCGAGATCGAGACGGAGGGCGGCGTCATCGGGCTGGGCGAGATGGGTGGCGGCGGTCAGAGCGCCCAGCTGACCGTGGCATCGCTTCGGCCGAAGCTGCTCGGTCACGACGTCTTCGACGCCACGGCGCTCTGGTTCAAGGTTCTCAATCCCACCGCCGCGCTCTACGACAATCGGACGCAGATTCATGCCGCGCTCGAATTCGCCTGCCTTGATGCCGTGGGCAAAATGCTCGAGGTACCCGTCTACGACCTCCTGGGCGGCAAGATGCGCGACGCCGTCCCCTTCGCCAGCTACCTCTTTTTCCGGTATCCCAATCCGACCAGCGGTGCCGGCGAGGTTCGGACGATCGACCAGCTCGTCGAGCACGCGCGCGACCTCAAGGCGCGTTGCGGCTTCGGGGCGCACAAACTCAAGGGCGGCGTCTTCCCGCCGGACTACGAGCTCCGCTGCTACCTCGCCCTGGCCGAGGCGTTCCCGGACGACGCCCTCAGAATCGACCCCAACGCCTCCTGGAGTGTCCGGGACGCCATTCGCGTCGGCCATGCGATCAAGGGCCTTCGCAACGACTATTTCGAGGATCCAACCTGGGGCATGAACGGCCTGCGTCAGGTCCGCCAGGCGGTCAACCTGCCCATCGCGACGAACACCGTCGTCACCAACCTCGAGCAGCTCGCGGCCAACGTCCGCGATCCGGCAGTCGACGTCATCCTCCTCGACACGACGTTCTGGGGCGGGATCCGGCCGGTCCTCAAGGCTGCCGCCGTATGCGAGACATTTCAGCTCGGCGTCGGCGTGCACTCGTCGGGCGAGCTCGGCATCCAGCTCGCGACGATGCTCCATTTCGGGGCGGCCCTGCCGTCGATGCCGTTCGCCGCGGACGCCCACTACCACCAGCTCGCCGACGACATCATCGAGGGCGGGCGCCTCCCCTACCGTGACGGTTCGATCGCGGTCCCCGACGGGCCCGGGCTCGGTGTCCGGCTCGACCCGGAGAAGGTGGCCCGCTACGCGGCGCTCTACGAGCAGCTGGGCGGCTATCCGTACGATCGCGACCCGGGCCGGCCCGGTTGGTACGCCCGCGTCCCGAACGAAGAGTGGGCGGATCCGGACGACGCGTCGATCCCACCGCTCGTCTTTGGGGCACAGGCGGCACGGCAATGACAATCCTGCCGAGCGCCGGCAGCGCCCCGGCGGGCTTCGCCGAGCGACTACGCGTGGCCGGCGTCGTGCCGGTAGTAGAAGTGGAGGACGCCGGACGTGCCGTCGCCCTGGCCCAGGCACTAGAAGCGGGCGGCCTGCCGATCGTCGAGGTTACGTTCCGGACAGAGGCGGCCGCCGACGCCCTGCGCCAGATCGCGCGAGACGCGCCGCACGTCTTCCTCATCGCCGGCACGGTCACGTCGACGCGCCAGGCCGACATCGCCCTCGATGCCGGTGTGAAGATGCTGGTGGCACCGGGCCTCAACCGCGCCGTCGTGGAACATGCGGGGCGGATCGGACTGCCGATGATGCCCGGCGTCTGCACTCCCAGCGAGGTCGAGGCGGCAATGTCGCTGGGGCTAACGGCGGTGAAGCTCTTCCCGATCGAGCCCATTGGCGGCCTTCGCTACCTCAGGGCGATTGCGGCGCCGTACCCGGCGATGATGTGGAATCCAACCGGCGGCATCACGGCCGAGACCCTGCCCGGGTATCTGGCCGTGGAGTCGGTCCTTGCCTGCGGTGGGAGCTGGCTGGCGCCCCGCGCCGATATCGCGGCGGGACGGTTCGATGAGATAGCGGCGCGGGCGGCCGTCGTGGTCGAGATCGTTCGGCGGGTCAGAGCAGGCGAAGTAGGCGCGCGGTGAGCGTCCTCGAAGTCAAGCCCGCGGACAAGGCGCGCTGGGACTGCGTCGCGCTCGGCGAGGTGATGCTGCGGCTCGACCCCGGGGAAGACCGCATCAGCCGTGCTCGGACGTTCCGGGCCTGGGAGGGCGGCGGCGAATACAACGTCGCGCGCGGCTTGAGCCGCACCTTCGGCCTGCGGACCGCCATCGTCACGGCGCTGGTGGACAACCCGATCGGCCGCCTCATCGAGGATCTCATCCTGGCCGGCGACGTCGACCGCTCGCACCTCATCTGGCGGCAGTTCGATGGGGTCGGCCGGACGGCGCGCAACGGGCTCAACTTTACCGAGCGCGGCTTTGGCATCCGATCGGCACTCGGCTGCTCAGACCGTGGCCACTCTGCGGCTTCGCAGCTCCGGCCCGGCGAGGTGGATTGGCAGTCGGTCTTCGGCACCGAAGGTGCCCGCTGGTTCCACACCGGCGGCATCTTCGCCGCGCTTTCGGAAACGACGCCGGCAGTGGCCCTCGAGGCGATGCAGGCGGCGCGGCGGGGCGGCGCAATCGTCTCCTATGACCTCAATTACCGGCCCTCCCTGTGGCAGGCGATCGGTGGCAAGTCTCGAGCGCAGGAGGTGAACCGCGAACTTGTGGGGCAGGTCGACGTCCTGCTCGGCAACGAAGAGGACTTCAGCGCTGCACTCGGCTTCGAGGTAGAGGGCGTCGATGAGTCGCTGTCGGCCCTCGACCCGGCAAGCTACGGCCGGATGGTCGAGCGCGTCGTCGCCGCGTATCCGAACTTGCGGGTTGTCGCGACGACCCTTCGGACCGCTCATACCTCGTCCCGGAACGACTGGGGAGCAATCGTGTGGGCGGGCGGCCAGACCTACCACGCGCCGATGCGACTGAACCTCGAGGTCCTCGACCGGGTCGGGGGCGGCGATTCGTTTGCCTCGGGGCTTGTGTACGCCTTCCTGGCCGGCCTCTCCCCGGCGGAGGCGGTGGCGTGGGGAGCGGCGCACGGTGCGCTCGCGATGACGACCCCGGGCGACGCGAGCATGGCCAGCCGCGACGAGGTGGAACGGGTCCTTCGCGGCGGCACCGGGCGCGTGGTTCGGTAACGGCAGACGTGGACGGCAACGATTCAGGTCCGCTGCCGGCGACAATCGTCGTCATGGGCGTGACCGGCGCCGGCAAAACCACGGTCATGCGAGCGCTCGCCGATCGACTTGGTTGGCCGACGGCTGAGGGGGACGACTTCCACTCGGCGGCGAACGTTGAGAAGATGCGCGCGGGGCAGCCGTTGACTGACGAGGACCGCTGGCCCTGGCTCGCCGCAATCGAGGGCTGGATCGGCCAGCAGGAAGCCGCGTCGACCCCGGCGATCGTGACGTGCTCGGCGCTCAAGCGGGCCTATCGGGACGTCTTGCGCCGCGGCCATCCGTCGGTCTGGTTCGCCCATCTCGTGGTACCGCGGCCGGTCATCGCGGATCGCCTCGAGCGGCGGCGGAGCCACTACATGCCGCCCTCGTTGTTGACGAGCCAGTTCGAGGCGCTCGAGCCGCTCGACCCGGACGAACCCGGGGCCGCCATCGCCGCGCACCGGCCCCCGCCGGAAATCGTTGCCGACATTCTGGCGCAACTCGCCAGACCGACCGCGCCCCCGAACGACCGCGCCCCGGACCGTTGACCCGGCGCCGTCACGGCGGCGGCTCAGGTTGGTGTCTGTGCAGGGCTACTGTGCGTTCAGTCCTCGCCGGCCGGTGACGTGGCCATGCCATCCTCAACCTCAGACCCAGCCCCATTCGGCTGCCAGCCAAGAGCCGCCAGGGCGTCGGTAGCGGCACGCCGGACATGCGAGTCACTGTCATTGAATGCGGCTTTGAGGGGCTCGGCGGCACGCTGGTCACCAATCTGGCCCAGAGCGTCGGCGGCGGCCCGACGCACGCTCCAGCTGGCGTCTTTGAGGGCGGCCGTGAGAAGCTCGAGGGGACCAGCATCGCCGATCTTGCCGAGGGCCTCGGCGGCAGTCGCACGGATATCCACAGCCGGGCTCTTGAGAGCGGCCATGAGAGAACCCAGCGCACTGGTATCACCGATCTGGCCGAGCGCCTCGGCAGCGGCCAGACGTACGCTCGGGTTGTCGTCTTTGAGACCGTCAATGAGGGGCTGGACGGCGTCGGCATCGCCCATCTTGCCGAGCGCCACCGCAGCATCCCGCCGCACACGCCAGAGCTTCTGATACTCCAGCGCTTTGATCAGCCCCGGCATATCTCCTCTGGCCGTGAGCCTGTCAACGTTGGGCGGTCCGAACAGCGGCAAATGCAAACCCTCCTCCGAGTAGTCTGACACGGAGGCCGGGCAGGCGGAGTCTGACGCTCAACGCCCAGACGGGATCGGGGGTACCCGTGCGTCCGCCTCGCCACTGGACGACCCCGGCCGAGGCTCACCCAGCTCACTTCTGCGAGGGGTCCTGCTTGAAGGTATACCGTAGAGGGACGTTGTTCTCGGTTCGTTGCGGACGGGCCGACCGACGAGATGCCGCCGGGCGCGGGCCGATGCATCTCCTCGCCCGATCCGCCGGAGGACCAGGTGATCCAGGATGCCCGCGAGCAGCCGCCTCTCGAGGCCAAGCTCGACGCCAAGGATGTCGTGAAGCCGACCGACGAGGAACTCGACGCCTCCCCGGCCGACATAGTGGGTATCGACGACCCGGTCCGCATGTACCTGCGGGAGATCGGCAGGATCCCCCTCCTGACCGCTGAGGAGGAAGTCGTCCTGGCCAAGGCGATCGAGTTGGGCGAGCAGATCGTCGATGAGCCCTGGAAAGGGATCATCTCCCTGTACGAGTGGACCCACCACGAGACCGAGCGCAAGACGCGGACCGCCAAGCCTCGGCACCGGCTGCCACTGGGCCCCGAGGCGGAGCGGATGGGCCGCGACGCCATCGCCGACGAGGCGGCCGGTGACCTGTTGGTGGCCTCGCCCGACTTCCACTTCGTCAAGGCCGCCAAGGGTGCCGAGTCCGATGTGACCAGGACACTCCTCCTGGAGGCTCGCCACCTCGTCGCGGCCTACAACGCATCGCGCACGCCGGAGGCCTTCGTCACGGTCCTCGATTTCTCCTACCTTGCGGTCCACAACGGAGATCTCGACGCGCGGGACAACGTCGGCCTGCGTGCCCTGTACGACTGGACCCGCGAGGGCGTGGCGTTCCCGGCCGTGCAGCGCTGGGTCGCCACCGGCCACGACGCCGTCCTCCTCACGAAGATGGGCTTCGACCCGACAGTGCCGCCCGGCACCAAGCTCCGGGAGCGCGGCGGCGTGCTCGTGCACATGGGCTCTGACGCCCGCGAGCAACTGACCAGCGCGAACCTGCGGTTGGTGGTCTCGATTGCGAAGAAGTACATCGGCCGCGGCATGAGTTTCCTGGACCTTCTACAGGAGGGCAACATCGGCCTTATCCGAGCAGTCGAGAAGTTCGAATACGAGCGTGGCTTCAAGTTTTCCACCTATGCCCACTGGTGGATCCGCCAGGCGATCACCCGCGCGATTGCCGACCAGGCCCGCACCATCCGCATCCCAGTCCACATGGTGGAGGCGATCAGCCGGCAGATCCGGGTCTCGCGGCAACTCCTCCAGGAGCTGGGGCGCGAACCTACCATCGAGGAGATGGCGGAGGCAATGTCGCGCGGCCAGGAGGCTGTGGTCACCCCCGACAAGGTCCGGGAGATCATCAAGGCCAACCAGCAGGCGGTCTCGCTGGAAACCCCCGTCGGCGAGGAAGGGGACGCCCACCTGGGCGACTTCATCGAGGACCGCGCCGCGCTGGCCCCGGCCGAAGCGGCGTCGCACCAGCTCCTCAAGGAGCAGGTCGAGGCGGTCCTGGACTCCCTGACCGGCCGTGAGCGCCGAGTGCTCCAGCTCCGCTTCGGGCTGGAGGACGGCCGCGCCCGGACGCTCGAGGAGGTTGGCAAGGAGTTCAACGTGACGCGCGAGCGGATCCGCCAGATCGAGGCCAAGGCGCTACGCAAGCTGCGCCACCCCAGCCGTGCCCGCAAGCTGCGGGACTACCTGGAGTAGGCTGCCGGCCGGGGCACCCCGAAAGGCGAGGTAGACTTCGCTGTATGAACGACGTCAAGCTCGGAGCGCTCTGCTGGAACCAGTACACGGCCTGGCCACCGCTGCTGGAGGCGGGGAAACGCGCGGACCGGCTCGGCTACGACACCCTGTGGACGTGGGACCACCTCTATCCCATCGTCGGCTCGGCCGACGGCCCGATGCTCGAGGCATGGCTGACGATCACCGCGTGGGCAATGGCCACGCAGCGTGTCCGCATCGGCCTGATGGTCGGGGCGAACACATTCCGTCAGCCGGCCCTCGTCGCGAAGATGGCGACAACGCTCGACCACATCAGCAACGGGCGAGCCATCCTTGGCATCGGCGCGGCCTGGTTCGAGACTGAGCACGTCGCCTTCGGCTTGCCGTTCGGGAGCGGGTTCCCGGAGCGCCTGCGATGGCTGGGCGAGGCTCTGCCGGTGATGCGCGGCATGCTGCACGGCGAGGAGCCAACCGCGCGCGGCGAGCAATACCACGCCAAGCAGGTCCGGAACGATCCGCCGCCGATCCAGCCTGCGCTGCCGATCCTCGTCGGTGGCGACGGCGAAAAGGTGACCCTCAAGCTGGTCGCGAAGTATGCGGACGCCTGCAACATCGGCGGTGGAATCGCCAACGTCCGGCTCAAGGATGCCGTGCTCAAGCAACATTGCGCCGACGTCGGGCGGGACGAGCGCGAGATCGAGCGCACCACCGGCATCGGCGTGACAGTCATCCGCGACTCGCGCGAGGAGGCGGAGCGGGTTTTCCGATCGCTCTTCGAGCGGAACGGCCAAGCACCGGTCTGGCAGGACCAGCCGGTCGGGACACCCGAGGACGTGGCCGAAAAACTGGCTCCCTACCTAGAGATCGGCTACCGACACCTAATTGCGGGCTTCCCCTCCCCATACGACGAGGAATCCATGACGAGGCTTGTGACCGAGGTGAAGCCGATCCTCGAGCGCGGCTGACCTTCGGGATAGGCCCGTCCAGGCGCGTTCCGGGCTTTGCTGCTCGCGCGACTACGGCGCCCGGTCATCAAGTGGATCGCACTGGGCGAGCATGGGGTCGCTGGCCGCGACCCGCAGCAGGGCTCCACTGGTCGCCCTCGAAGTGGCTGTTGGGTCGCGGCCGGATAGGATAGGGGTGCCGCGCCACGATGTCCCGGCCGGCTTCGGAGATTTCATGCAGTTGAACCTCCTCGTCCTGTCGTATGTCGCGTCTGCCGCCGTGTCAGTCGCGGTCACGGTCGTGGCCTGGCGCCGACGTCACATGGTGGGTGCCCGAGGACTGGCGCTCCTCATGATCGCCGTTAGCTGGTGGTTGCTCGCAAACGCTCTCGAGGCCGCCTCGCTTGAGCAGTCGACCAAGATCGCCTGGTCAGTTGTCGCTTACCCAGGAATCGAGAGCGCGCCTGTCCTGTACCTATTGTTCGTGCTCGGTTGGACGCGCCAGGACGGGCGACTCACAAGGGCCCGGATTGCGCTCCTGCTACTCGTGCCATTCGTCTCCGTCTGCATAGCGGCGACGAACGAGTGGCACCACTTGCTCTGGCCCTCGGTGAGGCTCATTGAGGCGTGGGGTGTCACGGCGGTCTACGAGCATGGACCATGGTTCTGGGTGCAGGCCGCCTACGCCTATACCCTCGTCGGGGTGGGGCTCGTTGCTCTCGTGATCGCCATCTACCGTTACCCCAAGATCTACTCGGCCAGGATTCGCATCGTCATCGTGGCGTCACTCGCGCCGATTCTGGGCGGCGTCCTATATGCCGCGGGGCTGGACGCAGCCGAGCACGCCGACCTGAGTTCGATCGCGTTTGCAATCGCCGGCCTCATTGTTGCCTGGGCCGTCCTCCGGTCCCGCTTGCTGGACCTCGTTCCGGTGGCCTGGCCGACTCTCGTCGACTCCCTCACAGATGCGGTGCTCGTGCTGGATCCCGAGCGACGGATCGTGGCCTTCAACCCGTCGGCGACCCGATTGCTGGGCACAACGAGCAATGCCGTGGGGCAGGCAATCGATCAGGTGCTCCACCATTTCCCCGAACTCGTGGCCATCTGTCAGGGAACGGGCGATCAGGAGGCCGAGATCCCCATGAGACCCGGCCAACCCGGACCATCAGGCTCCGAGCGGCGAGCGATCCCACCGCCGGCCGCCCGCTGGTTCAACATTCGGGTCACCGCGATCGAGGACGGGCGAGGACGCGACGCCGGCTGCCTCGTGGTCCTGCGCGACGTAACCGAGCGCCGCCAAATGGTCGAGACCATTCGAACACTTTCCCTGACCGACGAATTGACGGGCTTGCTGAACAGGCGCGGCTTCACGACGCTTGCCGAACAGCAGCTGCGCACATCGATGCGAACACGGAACCGGCTGTGGCTGGTCTTTGCCGATCTCGACGGCCTCAAGGACATCAACGACCGCCTTGGGCACGAGGCTGGGGATCGCGCCATCTGCGAGATCGCCCGGTTGCTG
>JAYUDR010000156.1:0-1715 GCA_043739665.1 Chloroflexota bacterium | reverse complement strand
CAGGAAGGTGAACAGGTAGGCCACTGAGGCCACGGCGCTCAGGGCGAGCAGGATCGCCGGAGCGGACAGGGAGACGTGGGCAGCCATTCGCAGCGGTCGCCGTCCACGGGAGATGGTGGGTGATGAGTTCGATGTCATGGGCGGCACCCTAGACCGAGCCGGGTGGACAATCGGCTAGGATAGCGACACTCGGACGCACGGATCTGCGCCGGACCGGAGACGCAGCAAACGCCTCTCCAGTGACGAGGCGGATAGGTCGAACTCGGTTGTTCTGCGGGGCGGGTCGCCCGAACCCTCCGCCTGCTCCGCTGATCGATCGAATGCTCCCCATGCGAACCCTACCCAGGTCCTGACTGCCATTGCTCAACCGAACCGGCCGCGACCGATGTTCTGCCGAGACGCAGAACCCGTGCTCCCTCGCAGCTTAGTTCGGCGGAGATTATTACACGATATCCGACCGAAAGGGCCTCGCTAAACGGCCCCGAAGTACGGGGGGCGCGGCGCGCTGCGGATCCCGCGGACCCGTTCCCGGTCGTGTACCTTCACGGCATTCCCGGCGGCCCGATCGGACCGTTCGGAAGTTTAGGAGCGAGGACGCGGATGGCCATCGAAGTCATCGAACTTTCCGATGCGGGCTGGCAACGCTACGACTTCTACATGCGGCTGGCTTTGGTCGTCGAGTCGGGAGCGAAGTGCCTGGGCTCACACGTTGGCGCCGTGATCGTGCGTGACGACAGAGTTCTGGGCAGCGGCTACAACGGCACGCCGGCCGGCTATCCCAACTGCACCGTCACTGAGCGCGGCTGCCGCCGCTGTGCGCTTCGCGCTGAGCAGCCCGATGCCGGCCTGGCGGGCAAGCTGTACGACATCTGCCTGTGTGTCCACGCTGAGCAGAACGCCATGGCCACAGCCGCCCGATTCGGCGTCGCTATCGACGGCGCGATCCTTTACACAACCCTCCAGCCCTGTTTCAACTGCCTCAAGGAGCTGATGCAGGTCCGACTGCGCGGCGTGATCTTCCGACGGGCCTGGCAAGCCAGCCACCCGGACTACGCCTGGGTCTCGGACGAATACAACCGACTAGTGGATCACTACCGTTCGAAGGGCAACGTCTTCGCCCGACTGGACCAGGCCCAGCCATTCCCGAACGTCGAGGTCGAAATCGGCCAACCGCGCTAGGAGATCGCGATCATGCGCTCCAGAGCGAAGCGGGCTCGGGCCGCGATGTCGACCGGCACGTCGATCTCGTGGACGCCCAGGCGGAGCGAGTCGCGGACCTTTTCGAGCGTGGTCAGCTTCATGTACTGGCAGACCGCCTCGCGGTTGACCGGCACGAACCGCTTGCCGGGAGCCTTCTGCTCGAGACGGTGGAGGATGCCTGTCTCTGTCGCGATCAGGAAAGTGTCGGCCTTCGAAGACTGGGCGTAGGTGACCATACCCTCGGTCGAAAGGATGTGGACGTCGTCGCCCGCGGCCTCCAGGACCTGGCTCGTACAGCCACATTCGGGATGAACGAGCAGCTCGGCGCCGGGCAGATCGCGCCGCCACTGCTCAACGTCGGCGGGCCGGATGCCAGCGTGGACGTGACACTCACCGAGCCAGATCGTGAGCTTACGGCCGGTGACTCGCTGCAGCCACAGGCCCAGGAACATGTCGGGCAGGAAGAGGATCTGGCGATCGACCGGAATTGCGTCGATCACGGAACGGGCGTTGCT
>JAYUDR010000155.1:0-1718 GCA_043739665.1 Chloroflexota bacterium | reverse complement strand
CAGGCCATACAGCCAACGCACTTCTCCGCGGCCAGAGCCGGGATCAGCGGCGAGAGGGTGCTGAAGTCCCGGGTTCGAGACGTTGCCGGACCCATCAGGCTGCGCGCTACGTTGTCGTCGGCCGGAAGCTCGATGTCGGCAACGCCGCGGCGGTAGGCATCGATGACCGTCGTGTTGAAGTCGTCGATGTATGTCTTGGTGTCGAAGCGCTTGGGTGAGATGCGCCCTGGGCCGGCCCCGAGCTTCTGGATCTCGGCCGGGTCAAATGTTTCGTTCATCGCTCGCTCAGTCTTCGGACTTCCTCAACCAGGACCGGAAGAGGTCACTGGTCGAGATGATGCCGATCGGGGTGGCCGTCGCGTCTGTTACGACGAGACGGTGGACTCGGTGCAGTTCCATCTCCTTGGCGGCCTCTTCGAGGCTCGCAGTGGCAGCGATGGTAAGCGCCGGCTTGGTCATGATCCGCTCGACCGCCAGGCCGGGCCAGTTGGAAACGAGATGCTGGTTCGCTCGAGCCCGAACGAGGTCGGTCTGACTCAGTACGCCCACCAGAACGCCGTTCTCGTCAAGGACCGGGAGACCGGTGATCTTGTTGCTGTCGAGTATTCCGGCGGCCTGTGCGAGAGAAGCCGTCTCGCTAATCGAGATTGGGTTGGCCGTCATGGCCTCGCCGACGGTTCGAACTTTGTTCATCGGCCGGCCACCGCGAGAACCTTGCCAACCGAGGCGCTGCCCTCGGCCGCGATCGCGGCGGTCACATCGATCACGCCGTCATAGCCGCCCTGAATGACGGCCAAGTTGGCGTCCACAACGGCGGCGCCGCGCTTGCCGAAGAAGCGAGTCAGGTTGGCGCGGACTGAGTCCATGAGCGCGGCCCGGTCCAGGCCGGCGCGCTCGGCGAAGGGTGAAACCTTAAGGAAGACGCCCACCAGAGCCACGCCCTGCATTCGGACCTCGAGATCCTGCCGGGGGGCGTACTTCATGGCCAGGGCGGCCGTGTCCAGAGCGAGGAGTCGGAGGTTGCGGGCCTGGATCTCCGCTCGCGTGGCGGGCGGCAGGACTGCCCAGATCTCGTCGGGGTCAGTCAGCGGCGTCGGCACGAAGATCGTGCCGCCGTCCACGAGACCGGTCAGAGGATTGCCCTGCTTGAACGAGTTGGTGTCGTGGAGCGGCACGAAATCGACTTCGGTCAGCTCGTTGTGGAGCCGGATTGGCTCCTCGGCGATGGTCAGGAAGTAGGTCGTGGGCAGGCCCTTCTTCTCCGAGCCGTAGCGCGGATAGGCCTGAACGTACAAGTTGAACAGCTCGCCGACGGTCGTCGCCACGAGCTTGTTCGTGGTAACGCTGCCGAAGCCGCCGACCGAGTGGCCGCGCAGGCTGTAGGCACCCTTGGGGCGAACGTTGAGGTCGCTCTTCGTGAGGGCCAGTGGGTGGGGAATGCCGAGGAACGCGCGACGGGTTTCCTTGACGCGCTTCTCGTCGGCCATGAGATCGAATACGGCGCCGAGATCACCCGGCTGGATGTCACGCGAGCCAAGGCCGCCCGAGATGGAAATCACGCGCGGCATGGCAGCGCCATTCATCGTGGCATCGGCGAGGGCCGACTTGAGTTCGCGCGTGAGCGGGTTGTCGGCTGCCGCAGGCTCGTCGGTCCGCTCCACCACGGCCACGACCTTGGCCTTGCCAAGAGCTTGGGCAAGTTGCTCGGCCGGAAAGGG
>JAYUDR010000154.1:0-4780 GCA_043739665.1 Chloroflexota bacterium | reverse complement strand
GGATTCGCGAGATTACGGTGGGCACAGGCGGCGCCGACCACACCACGCTCAAGACGCTCGCCGCCAACAGCGTTGTTACCAACACCACGACCTTCGGGATACTCAAGCTCACGCTCCACCCGACAAGCTACAGCTGGAACTTCTTGCCGGCGGTTGGCACGTTCAAGGACGGCGGTTCGGCGACCTGCCACGCCTAGGACGCTGGGCCCCGACTAGTACGGCCGGCGCCGATCCACCCAAGCCAGGGCAACCGCGCCGCACAAGAGCGCACCCGCCAGCAGGATCCCCGACTCCAGGGCCACGATGGGCCAGTAGCCGTCCCCATGGATCAGGAACGGGATCTGCCAGGGCGCTTGAGTGGGATCAAACGCGGGGGCGTTCGGGTCAGGCTGGATGCCGCCCGACGGGTCAACGACCATCGGCGGCTGGTGCGCATTCCACCAGGCGTTGAGATCGCCATCCCAGGGTTTGCCATCGAGGTATGTCCGGTAGTACACGTAGAGGTCGCTGGGCAAATAGCCGGACTGGTTGTTCTGGATGTCCTGGCTCTGCATCACGGCGAACGGGGGCAGGATCGTGCGGTTCAGCACCGGCTCCCAGAACCCGCGGGCCAGGAAAGACACCACCAGCGCAAGGAATACGGCCGGCAGTGTCCGGCCGAGCAGCGTCCCCAACGCCACCGTCCCGAGCAGCGCAGCGAGCCCCCAAAAGACCAAGAACACACCGCGAGCTGAGTAGTTTTCGAACGATGCATGCGGGTCTGTGCCAGGGACGGACGCTCCTTGCAGCACATCGATGGCGAGGCCGGCGATGAGCAGCAGCGGCACGATCAGCACGACGGCCGCCAGCACCTTGCCCAGAAGCCAGCGTCGTCGCGATCCCGCGAGGGCCCACGACAGCGGAGCGGTGCCCTGCTCTATCTCCTTCGCCACGAGCGGTGCGCCAAAGGCAATGCCAACCACGAACGGCAGGAGTTGCCCGGACGACATGAGGAGACGCACGTCCATGCTGTTCAGGATGTCGCTGAACTTCTGGCTTGCCGACAGACACGCATTCGGAGGTGCCGACGGGTCGTACCAGGAGACGACTCGCCCCCCCTGCAAACACGATAGCGGGAAGTTGAGGGAGTTGAGGCGGAAGGCCTCGAGGATCGCGGCGATCGCTACGCCTAAACAGAGGACGACGACCGCAATCGTCTCGAAGCGGTGCTGCTTGAGGGTGAGCCAGATTCGAGTGGTCATAGTCTTCCTCCACCCATAGCCGCCGGGTCGCCCCGACTAGTACGGCCGGCGCCGATCCACCCAAACCAGGGCAACCGCTCCGCACAAGAGCGAGCCCGCCAGCAGGATCCCCGACTCCAGGGCCACGATCGGCCAGTAGCGGTCGCCATGGATTACGAACGGAACGGTGTAGGGCCCCTGAATTTGGGGGGTCGTCCCAATGTCGACGGCCACGCCAACCGGCAGGCCGGACGGGTCGAGCTTCACGGTCGTCTGGACGGGCTGGTGCTCGTTCCACCAGGCGCTCTGGTCCCCGTCCCATGGTTTGCCGTCGAGGTATGTCCGGTAGTACACGTTGAGGTCGCTGGACGACCAGCTGTACTGGCCGTACATCATCTGGCCGTTTGGGAAGTTCTGGGGGTCCTGGGGGTTTTCGCTCTGCATGACGGCGAGGGGCGGCAGAACGGTCCGATTCAGCCCAACGTCCCAGAACCCGCGAGCCAGGAAGCACACCACCAGGGCAAGAATCACGGCGGGCAAAGTCCGTCCGAGTAGAGTCCCCAGAGCGACGGTTCCAAACAGGGCCGCCAGCCCCCAGAAGACGACCATGACTCCACGGCTGCTGAAGTTCTCGAACGTGGCATGCGGGTCGAGGCCTGGACTCGAGGCTCCCTGAAGCACGTCGGCGGCAAGCCCGGCAACCAGCAGGAGCGGCACTACGAGCAGCACGGCCGCGAGCATCTTGCCGAACAGCCAGCGGCGGCGCGATCCGACGAGGGCCCACGAAAGCGGCGCGGTGCCCTGCTCGATCTCCTTGGCCACCAGCGGGGCGCCGAAGAGGATGCCCACGATGAACGGCAGGAGCCCGAGCAGCACATACCGCAGGAGGCCAATGTCGGTGCCGTAGGCGATGGCGTTGAACTTATCGCTCGCAAGCTGGCAGGCCGTGGAAGGGACCGAGGGGTCGCCGGAGAACGACATGAACCTCGGGCCGATCACACACCCGGCGGGAAGTTGGATTGAATTGAGGCGGTAAGCCTCCCCGAGCGCGGCAGCCGCTGCGATCAGGCAAAGCGCCGCCACTGCGATCGTCTCAAAGCGGTGCTGCTTGAGGGTGAGCCATATCCTGGTGAGCATCGTCCGTCCCCCTCAGTTGAGCTGCAGGCCGGCGTTCCCTCGCCCGGCGGCGAGGTAACCGAGCACGACGTCTTCCAGGCTGGCGGCCTCTGCGGCAGCCACCCCGTCCGCGCCATCGGGGGCGCCATCGGGAGCGAGCCGCCACAGCGTCATGATCTTCTGCCCGCCTCGTCCGAGGAACGAGCCCACGGCGGTCGCGCCTGCGGGGGGCGAGTCGGCGTCGGTCAGGCGGTGGGTGCGCTGAGCCTCTTCGAGCGGGCAGTCGAGCCTTATCTTGCCGCCGCCCAGGATCACGAGCCGATCGCAGGCATCCTCGACGTCGGTAACGATGTGCGAGGAGAGCAGGGCGGTCGAACCCTCGGAGCGGACGGCATCGAGCAAAACCTGGATGAACTCACGACGGGCGAGCGGGTCCAGGTTCGCCAGCGGCTCATCGAGCAGCAGAACCTTGGCCCGAGTCCCCAACGCTACGGCCAGCCCAAGCTGCGCCGCCTGGCCGCCGGAGAGCGTATCGGCTCGCTGGTCGAGCGGAATGGCGAGCTGCTCGAGCCGGCGTCGGGCGTAGTCGCGGTCAAAGCCCGGATGCAGGCTGCGCGCCATCGCCAGGTGATCCTCGACACTCAGACCGCCGTAGACGGCCGGCTTCTGGGGCACATAGCCGACTCGTCGCAGGGCTTCGCCGCGGTGCTTCCAGGGGTCCACGCCGTCCACCTCAACGTTGCCGGCGTTGGGCCGCTCGAAGGCCATGCAGACACGGATCAGGGTCGTCTTGCCGGCTCCGTTCGGGCCGACGAGCGCAGTGACGCTCCCGACCGGGATCGTCAGGTCGACTCCGTCGAGCGCGACCTTCTTACGGAAACGCTTGCTCAGACCGTGCGCCGCCAGTGCGGCCGTGCCGTTCGAAGCCCCTGATTCGGCCCCCATGTCCTGCCTCCCACTCCCGTCGAGCGCCGTTCTTGGCGAGCGGTTTGTCTCGCTCGAACGGTAGCACCTGGCGGTGACCAAGAAACGGCGGGAGAACCCGAGCCATATGCCCTGCGAAGTGCTTGGCGGAAGGCGGTCGTTAGCCCTTCGGTTCGACCACTATCGTCACTTCGGGCGTCATGCCCGAGAAGACCTTGATCGCGACCTTGTACGTACCGAGCGACTTGAGCGGCTCCGGCAGATCGATCTTGTGGCGATCGACCGTGATGCCGCGGCGGCCCAGCGCTTCGGCGATCTCCTTGGCCGTGATGGAGCCGTAGAGCTTGCCGCCCTCGCCCACCTTCACGCCCATGGTTAGCGTCGTGCTGCCGATGCGAGTTGCCGCGATCTCGGCGTCCTCGCGCTCACGCTGGCGCTTGTCCTCGCGGCTGGCAATGTCGTGCTGCCAGGCGCGATAGGCGCCGCCGGCGGCAGGAACGGCCACTTTTCGAGCGATCAGGAAGTTGCGGGCATAGCCTTCAGCAACGTCCTTCATCTCACCGCTCTTGCCGAGCTTGTCGACGTCGGCGGTCAGGATGACCTTCACGCGAAAGATTCCTCCTGTGACGGTCGGCCCGGCCGAGCGTCCGTGATCCACGACCGAACTCGCGGTCCGATCCTGGTTTGTTTGGCCAGCCGGCCGGCCGTGTCCAGTGTTTGTGGCAGGCGGCGGATGATTCTCCGCACCGGGGCGGGAGTGATGCGGCGCACCTGGTCCATATCGCGCCAAAACGCATCTTCGTCGATTTCGAGTTCGAGGATCTTTTCCTCCAGGACGTCCTCCGGGACGCTATCGAGGAATAGCTCGACCGCCAGAACCACCACGGCCAGGTCGTCGATGCCCCCGAGAACCGGGATGTTATCGGGGATGATGTCACGACCGACGAGAACGTAGCCAGCGGCGCCGACCAGTATCGCCTTTCGGCTGGCTGGGACTCGAGCGTCCGTTGCGAGCGCCCAAATGAGACGCGTGTATGTGGGCACTCGGCTTGCGACGGGCACGAAGGCGAGCCAACGAAGCGCCCGCCAAAGGCTTCCCTTGTGCCGCCGCCTACTTTTCGAAACCACCCGACTCGTGCCCGCCATCCTCAGTTCGACCGTGCTCGGCCCGTTCGCGGGGCAGTCGACTGCGATCGGCCGCTCCGGGAGTGGTGAGTCTATCAGGCACAACCGCGAACTACGAGACGGAGGCCGTCGGTCGAAGTCCCGACTACGACGTGCTTGCCCCCGGCGCCACAATGGAGGCGTGAATTCGCATCGAGACGCCCTTCGCCTCATCGCCGCCAGAGAGCCGCTGCGCGCCTGGGGACCCGGGGTGGAGGACTTGCCGTGGGGCGATTCTGAGTTCAGCGAGCGCATGCTGGCCGAACATCTGACCCAGGACCACGAGCTGGCCAGCCGCCGACTCGACACCATCGATGGCCAGGTTGAGCTGTTGCTCGGCTGGCTCGGCCTGGAGT
>JAYUDR010000153.1:0-1724 GCA_043739665.1 Chloroflexota bacterium | reverse complement strand
AGCCGGGCAGGATCCCGACCTCCGTCGACCTGTTCGGCGTCGCGCGTAATCAGATGGTCTACATAGCTCTCGAGCCATCTCTCTCGCGCACCCGAACTAAATCTGAGAGCGGGCTCCGGGAAACCGCTGCGTAGCAAGAGGTCCACATACCCGCGCAGATCTGGCGTATCCGCGGCCGGGAGCAGTCCCTCTCCACTCGCGACTCTGTCGAGTAGCGGCACCGAGCCGAGCGTGCCGAGCTGCTCCCGAATCGACATTCCGAACATTGGGATCCGCGTCAGCCTGCCGGTGCCGGGCCACAGTTCGCTCTCGAGATCGCCGCGCACCGAGCCCGTCACCAGGAAGCGGCCCGGAGTTGGCTGGGCGTCGATGGCGCGCTTGATGGCACCCAGAACGCCCGGCACCAGCTGCCACTCGTCAAACAGGACGGGCTCCGGGAGGCCGCGCAGGGCGGAGTCCGGATCGGCCCGGAACGCGACGGCTTCCGCCTCCCGATCAAGACGAACAATCGTTTTCGCATAACGAGCGGCGGTCGTTGTCTTGCCGGTGGCCCGCGGACCGACGATGAATAGAGCCGGAAGTTCCGGCATCAATTGCTCGATCAGGTCGTCAACAAGGCGGCGGCGATACTCGGTCACGAGCTCAGACTATCACTTTGCCGCAGGCTTCAGTGTCATTTTGCCGCATCGGCACCAATCCTCAACGTCAGCCGCCATCCGCACGCTGGGCATCCTTGGAGGCGTCGTCGCGACGCGGACCGGAGGACGTCCCAGACGAACCGGATGAGGTCCTGCGCGGAGACAAGCGGCCCGAGAGCCTGCGGATCAATCAGGATTCGATCCAGATGGTCGGCGAGCCTCTGCCTTCAGGGCCAGCGGGCTGGCGGCGCCGAATGGACCTGCTTCCGCCACCCGCGAAATCGCTCGAGGAGATCCGTGAAGCTCAGGCGGCCGATGGAACCAGCATCGGCATGTTTCGACCCAAGAAGATCGTACGCCTGGTGATCGAGAAGGCCGAACCGTGGACCGTTCGTCAGCAGACCTACCTGCGCCAGCAACGCCTGGGCCTGGGAGAGGAGGTCGCGCGCGCGATGCAAGAACTCGAGCGGGTCCCGTGGACGTTCAGCTACCGGTTCACTTGCCGTGACGAGCGATGCACGACGTCCCACGAACTACAGATACAGGATTGGGAGATCGGCCAATCATTCCGACGCTGGTCGCGAACGGATCCGGACCGGTGGGGGGAGATGATCCGGCAGCGCTATGAGCACGAGCTTGCCGACCGCGACCTCTACCTGGTGGTGGGCAACCTGGCCAAGCGCCACCAGACGTTCGTAATCTTCGGCCTCGTTCGCCCGCCTCGGTCGAAGATGGACGGCGGAGACGTCCAGCAGACCCTGCATCTCATGAGCGAGCAGGGACCGGTGGCAGGCCTCGGGATCGGCTTCGAAACAGAGGAGACAGACGCGCTCGGAGGCGACGAGCGGGACGAGCCGCTCGAGCTCTTCCCGGGCGAGGACTAGTCGCTCCCGGTAGCCGGCCGCGAAGGCGGCCCAATCGTCGGCGGCGATTGCGCGCAGCGGCTTGGGGGCGCCGAGCGCGCGGACCGACAAGTACCGGATGCCGGCATCACCGAGCGCCGAGGCCAGCGCCCGCTGCCGGAACTCCACGCGCCTCGACATCGGCGTCTCGCGCGTATCCACGAGCACGGACACCCGAGCGGCC
>JAYUDR010000152.1:0-1726 GCA_043739665.1 Chloroflexota bacterium | reverse complement strand
GCGTGGGACGCGCCGATCGTCCGCATCAACAGGCGCAGTTCCTCGGCATACCGGCGGGCCTGTTCGGCTGTGCGGATATCCGGCTCGGTGACGATCTCCATGAGTGGCATGCCCGAGCGATTGAAGTCAATGAGGCTCCTGCGGGCGAGGCTGACCCGGCCTCCGCCCTGGTCCTCGTGGATGAGTCGGCCGGTGTCCTCCTCGAGGTGGGCACGATTGATGCGAACCGTGAACGGCCCGGTGCTGGTGTCAAAGGTGAGCTTCCCATGGGCTGCCAGCGGCAGCTGATACTGGCTGATCTGGTAGCCCTTGGGCAGGTCCGGGTAGAAGTAATTCTTGCGATCCCAGCGCGTGGTCTGGGCGATCGTCGCCTCGATCGCAAAACCGGTGGCGATGACCCATTCGACCGCCGTCTTGTTGATCGTCGGCAGGACGCCCGGCAGGCCCAGACAGACCGGGCAGCAGTGGCTGTTCGGTGCTGCCCCATCGATCTCGGTAGAGCAGCCGCAGAACATCTTGCTGACGGTCTTGAGCTGGCAGTGGATCTCGATGCCGATGACGGCCTCGTAACGCTCCAGCGCGCTACCCTTGCTGGCGGTCACGGCGGCCGTGGTCACGCCTCGGTCTTCCGGCGCTTCACGAAACGTTCGATGCGGACGAGGGCCTCGCGCAATTCGGCCTCGCTTGTGGCGTAGCAGCAGCGGACATGGCCCTCGCCGGCCTGGCCGAAGGCCGTGCCCGGGACGACGGCGACAGACTCTTCACGCAACAGCTGCTCGGCGAAGGCCTCGCTCGAGAGCCCCGTGGAGGTGATCTGGGGAAAGGCGTAGAAGGCGCCCCGCGGCTCGAAACAGCGCAGGCCGATGGCGTTGAAGCCGTCGACCAGCAGGCGGCGGCGGCGGTCGTACTGGCCGGCCATTCGGGCGATATCCGGCTCGCCAGTCTTGAGCGCTTCAAGCGCCGCGTCCTGGGCAACCGTGGGCGCCGACATGATCACGTACTGGTGGACCTTGAGAATCCCTTCCAGGATCTCAGACGGCGCGCAGATATAGCCGATCCGCCAGCCGGTCATGGCATAGGCCTTGGAGAAGCCGCCCATCAGGACGGTCCGGCGGCGCATCCCCGGCAGAGCACCCATCGTCCGCATCTGGTAGCCACCATAGATGAGCCGGTCGTAGATCTCGTCGCTGTAGACGAGCAGGTCGTGGCGGACGGCGATGCGGGCGATCTCGTCCTGGACGTCGGGCGGCAGAACCGCGCCGGTGGGGTTGCAGGGGTAGTTGAGCAGGAGGGCCTTGGTTCGCGGCGTGATGGCCGCCTCAACCTTGGCCGGATCGAGGGCGAAGTCCTCATCCAGAAGCGTGTTCACGCCCACCGGCACGCCGCCCGCGAAGATGATCGCCGGACGGTACGAGACGTACGAGGGTTCGTGCAGGATGACCTCGTCGCCCGGATCGATGGTGGCCCGAATCGCCACGTCAAGCGCCTCGGACGCGCCGACGGTGATCAGGATCTCCTCCGTCGGGTCATACCGGACGTCGTACAGCCGCTCGATGTGGTGGGCCAGCGCCCGCCGAAGCTCGATCGTGCCGTAGTTGCTTGTGTAGTGGGTCCGGCGCGCGGCCAGGCTGTGCTGGCCGGCCTCGATCACCTGCTGGGGCGTGTCGAAGTCGGGCTCGCCCACGCCCAGGCTGATGACGTCGGTCATCGTCGCCAGGATGTCGAA
>JAYUDR010000151.1:0-11802 GCA_043739665.1 Chloroflexota bacterium | reverse complement strand
TCACACGGCGCGTAGCAGGCACGACCCAGAGTACCGACGAGAGGGGTGGCCTCCAGGACCAGTTGGAAAGCCTTCTCGTACTCACCGCTGCGAATCAGCGACACGTAGCCGTGGGCCTTGATGCCGGCCGGGCAGGTGTAAGTGCAGGGGGAGGTGCCGGTGCGCTCGATGACGGCCTTTTTCGGCACGGCCTGGGGGAAGGCGATGTAGGCGGCCCGGCGCGCGACCATGTCGGCGTTGAACTGATCGGGCACGGCCACCGTGCAGGCCGTCTCGCACAGCTGGCAGCCGGTGCAGGCCGCCTCATCGACGAAGCGCGGCTTCTGGCGGATGGTTGCGCGGAACCCCCCGTCGGCGTCTCTCGTGATTCCCTCGACCTCGGTGTAAGTGAGGGCCGTGACGTTGGGATGGTGGATCGACGCTGCCATCTTGGGGGTGGAGATGCAGCTTGCGCAGTCCAGGGTGGGGAAGACCTTGCTGAGCAGGATCATTCGGCCGCCGACGCTGGCTTCCTTCTCGACCATGAGGACCTTGTAGCCCATGTCGCCGAGCTTGAGGGCCGACTCCATGCCGGCAATGCCGCTGCCAACGACGAGCGCGTCGTACTCGGTCATGACCTGACTCCCGTGGATCGCATGCCCGCCAGCGTCAGGGAGAACTGCGTCATGTGCTTGGCGAAGTTCTCGGCGCAGACCGAGCAGATGGCGGCCATCTTCAGGCGGCCGGCTTCGTAGCCGTTCGCCTTGAGCAGCGTTTGGCCCTCGGCCACGATGCGCGAGGCTCGCTTGGCGCAGTCCGGCAGGTAGGCGCACTCGTCGCCGTCTGAGGCGATGAAAACACCGTCGAAACCAGCCTGGATCGCGTGCAATATCCACGACGGTCGAATGCCGCTGGTGCAGGGCATGCTGATGACCCTGACCCCGGGCGAGTAGTGCAGGTGGGCACTGCCGGCCAGGTCAATGCCCGGATCCGAGATGTTGTTGGTCGAGAAGACGAGGATCCGCGGTGCGGCGACCAGGGTCTTCACGTCAACCGGGGCGGCGGCGAGGGCAGTCATCAGTCCCGTGCTCCTGCGTGGCGACGTCTGCTTACTTGCCGCGGCGAATGAAAACGCGGTCGTAGCCTTCGTCCTCGATAACGCCGAGGAGCTCGTGGCCAACCTTGCCCGCCCATGCGCCGATGTCGGACTTGGTCGCCGGATCGCTCGACCAGATCTCGATGACATCGCCCACGGCGATCTTGCCCATGCCCTTCTTGGCCTCGAGAAGCGGGCCGGGGCAGGCGGCGCCGCGCGCGTCGATGATCTCGGTGGCGGTGACGGTTTCCAGTTCGGCCGTGTCGAGATGGCTCATTTGCTGCTCCAGTCTTTGTGGGTGAGGGCTATCGGTTGATCTCGACGGGCTGTGCCGAAGGCTGGCTGGCATACGGGGCGGCGATATCCCCGAGGCGGGCGATCCGTCGAATCAGGACCTGGCGCATGAGCCCGCAGGCGGCCACGATCTCCGGATCGGCCAGCTGATAGCGGACCTCGCGACCCTCGCGCACGGCCTCCACGATCCCGACGCCGCGGAGCGCGGCCAGGTGCTGCGAGATCGCGGGCTGAGTCGAGCCGAAATGCTCGGCCAGCTTGCGGACTTCGACTGGGCCGGCCTCGCCCAGGTAGTGGACGATCTCGAGCCTGCGCGGGCTGGCCAGGGTCTTGAGGAGCGAGGCCTGCAAGCCGTAGATCCCGTCTTCGGGGCGCAACATGTGATTCTCCAAAGGCACGAGCTATGCGTGGAATATGAATAGGTCATGACAGTGCATAGACCTATATGCCGAATGGCACGTCTAGGCGGCCCTTCGGCCTGAACCGGCGGTTGGACGCTTACGAGAGGGCGTGCATGGGCCCGAAACGCCGGGCGTCCTACAATCCGGACATGAGCACTACCTCCACCGGGCGAGTCTTCCAGCGAGTCCTGAGCGGTGATCTACCAGTCGCTGCTCGAGCCGAGGGCTGCACGATCTGGGACGCCTCGGGGCGGGCCTATCTGGACGCGGCCGGCGGCGCCATCGTTGTCAACGTGGGCCACGGCCGGCATTCCGTGGTGGACGCAATGGAGCGCCAGGCCCGAGCGTTCACTTACGTTCACGGCACCAGCTTCACTAACGAACCGCTGGAGACCTACGCCCGCGCCGTTGGCCCATACATGCCAGTGGACGACCCGGCCATCTATCCGGTGAGCGGCGGCTCCGAGGCGATCGAGAGTTGTCTGAAGCTCGTCCGGAGCTACCATCTGGCTCGCCGCGAACCAGACCGAACCGTGGTCATCGCCCGGTGGGGGAGCTACCACGGTAATTCGCTGGGCGCTCTGGACCTCTCCGGCCGCGTGCCTCTGCGCCGCCCCTACGAGCCGTGGCTGGGCCGCTTCCAACACGTCAGCGCCCCGTATCCGTACCGCGCGGGAGAGGCCGCCGCCCATGCCCTCGGCGACGTGGATCAGCTGATCGAAGAGCTGGAGGCGGCCATCGCCGCCGCGGGCCCGGGACGCGTGGCCGCGTTCGTGGCGGAGCCTATCGTCGGCGCCACGCTCGGTGCGGTGGCGCCGCCCGACGGCTACTGGCCGGCCGTGGCCGAGGTCTGCCGGCGCCACGGAATTCTGCTCGTCGCGGACGAAGTGATGACCGGTTTTGGGCGGACGGGACGCTGGTTCGGGCTGGACCACTGGGGCGTACGGGCCGACGTGATGGCCGCGGCCAAGGGCGCCGCCGGGGGCTACTTCCCGCTGGGCCTGGCGGTCGCGAGCGGCGAGGTCTACGACACGATCACGGCCGGTGGCGGGTTCGTCCACGGTTTTACCTACAGCCACTCCCCGGTGGGAGCGGCGGTGGCCGGCGAGGTGTTGCGCATCCTTGAGACGGAGAAGCTCGTTGAGGCGAGTGCGGCGAAAGGTGAGCGGCTGAAGGCGCTTCTGGCGGACCGCCTCTCCACGCACCCAAATGTCGGCGAGATCCGCGGTCGCGGATTGCTCGTGGGCCTGGAACTGGTCGCAGATAGAGCCACGCGCCGGCCGTTCCCGCGGGCCGACCGACTGATCGAAAGCGTCATGGCCCACGCCCGCGACGCAGGCCTGCTGCTGTACCACGGCACCGGCAACGCGGACGGCACGAACGGCGACACCGTCCTGCTGGGGCCGCCGTTCGTGATCACCGATGACGAGCTGGTGAGGCTGGCCGACAGTCTCGCCGTCGCCGTCGATCGCGCCGCCTCGGAGGCGTCGAGCCGCTCGAGCGTGAGCCCAGCCTGGCCTGAGTCCGCCTGACGATCCGGTGGGTGCAAATGGCTACGTCCGTACGGCGTCTGGCGGGGCGAAGAATCGCCTATCTTGGTGATGTCAGGGGCGGGATTGGGCGCGTAGGGTTAGCTCATGGTCGCCGCGAACCATCCGTCAGACGCGCCCGGAGACGCACCGAATGAGCGTGCGCGCGGTCTGCCGCATGGTCGCGGAATTCGGGCGGCGCTGACACTCGCCGCTCCTCTGGCCATCGCCTTTGGCCTCCTGTCGGCCGAGGAGGCCCTCGGCCTGCCGCGCTCATTCATTGCCGTTGCCCTGCCCGTCGGAGCCGTCGTTGTAGCGGCAATGCTGTTCGTCGGGTTGCGTGACTTGCGCGCTGCCGAGGCTCGCACCGACGCCGCTCTCGAGCGCGCCGCGTCGGCCGAGGCTGTCGCGCGGACCAGGGCCGACGAGCTCGCCGGCGTTCTGGAGGCAAGCCAGAGCCTCGTGCTGACCGGCGAGGGACAGGTCGATTACCGGGGCGTTCTGTCGGCGATAACGCCTGACGGCGCCACTTCGTTCCTGGTTCGGACCAACAACGACATGGAGGTCGAGATCCTGGCGGCGCACGGCCCCTTGGCAGCGTCGGTGGTCGGCTTGCGGCGGATCATGGCCGGTGTAACGCCAGCGGTGGATGGGGCCTCGCTCGCTTCGTTCAGCGCCAGCGGTCAGGCGCTCGGAGTGGAGATCCCGCGCCAATGTTTCGCCGCGTTCGAAACGGAAATCGTGGCCGCACTGGCCATCCGCCTTGTGGATCACACGGGCCGGAGGATCGGGCTCTTGCACATGCTCGATCCAATTTCCGAGCGTGTACTCGAGCCCACCTTCGTCAGCTTGGCCCAGCTTGTCGCGAACCAGATTTCCGTAGCTATGGAGAACAACGCTCTCATGGCCAGACTGCGCCAGGAGCTTTCGGCGAACCAGCGCGTCGGGCAGCAGCTGCTCCAGGCTTCGAAACTGGGCGCAGTAGGAGAACTTGCGGCGGCTGTGGCCCACGAGGTCAACAATCCACTTACCGGTATCCTCGGCTTTGCGGAGTTGCTGCTGTCCGAGCTGCCGGCCGATGATCCTCGCCACGACGAGGTGAGCGTCATCAGGGACGAGGCCGTCCGGGCTCGCACGATTGTCAAGGCCCTACTCGAATTCGCCCGACCGCGGCCGCCCCAGCGAATCCCGTCCAACCTCAACGATGTGGCTCGCTCGACCCTGGAGCTGGTCCGTTTCCGAGCCCACGAGGCGGACGTCGCGATCGTCGCCGACTGTGCCGAAGTGCCGTGTGTGGAGCTAGATCCAGACGCCGTGAGGCAGGTCTTCCTCAACCTCTTCAACAACGCCATCGACGCCATGCCCGGGGGCGGCACACTCCGATTGTCCACTGAACAGGTTGGGGACCGAATATGCGTCGCCGTGGGCGACACCGGCATCGGCATGGACGAGGAGACGCGCAGCCGCATCTTCACGCCGTTCTTCTCGACGCGTGCTGTCGGCGGCGACGGGACGGGACTGGGCCTGTCCGTTAGCCGCCAGATCGTCGAGGGCCACGGCGGAACGATCGAAGTCGAGAGCACCCCCGGAAACGGCGCCGTCTTCAGCGTCTGGCTACCCGCATCTTGGGGAGCCTTGGAGAGAGCGGCCCGGGATCCGGGCGCCGCACCAGACGGGGCCGACACGGCCGGACATTCCGGCGCGCAAGATGGCGCCAGCGGACCTTCGCCGGCATGTGCGGGAGCGGCCGCATGACCTGGGACCTGCGACCTTCCCGATCGGGCAACCTCCGCCCTCGCGTGCTGTGTGTCGATGACGAGCCGGTAATCCTCCAGATCCTGCGCCGACTCCTTGAGGTCCAAGGTTTCGAGGCCGTAATATGCGGCGATCCTCAGACGGCCATCTCTGCCTTCTCCGTGGGTTCATTCGACGCACTCATCACGGACATTCATATGCCGGGCATGGATGGGCTGACGCTGATGCGGATCCTCCGAGAGAGAGAGCCGGACCTGCCGGTGGTGGTCGTTACCGGCCAAGGCACCGTCGACACCGCAATGCAGGCCCTTCGCGAAGGCGCCACCGGTATGCTCGTAAAGCCGTTCACGGGCCGAGAGTTGATGGCCGAGGTGCGACGCGCGCTAGAGTCGGCGCAGATGCGCTACGAGGCTCTGCAGTACCGATACTTGAGCCCAGTCCTTGACTCCATTGCCCTGACGTTGTCCAGTGCGATCGAGGCCCGCAACCTCGAGACGGGCGAGCATTGCCGGGAACTTGGCGTGCTGGCGGAGCGAATGGCCGCCGTCCTTGGGCTTGATGGCCGCCAGCAGATGACGATCCGCGTCGGCGGCTACCTCCATGACATCGGCAAGATCGGCATCGCCGACGCGGTGCTTCTCAAGCCTGGCCGTCTGACCGAATCGGAGATGGCCGAGATGCGCCGCCACAGCGAGATCGGCGCCGCCATCCTCGAGGTTCACGAGTCGATGGCAGACATCGCCCAGATCGTAAGGCATCACCACGAGCGCTGGGACGGCCGCGGCTATCCGGACGCGCTCGTTGGTGCAGCTGTGCCCCTGGGTGGGCGCATCATCGCCGTGGCCGATGCGTTCAGCGCCATGACCAGCGATCGCGTCTATCGACCGGCCCTGCCCCTTGACCGCGCCTGGGCTGAACTGCGTGCCAACGCAGGGACGCAGTTCGATCCGGAGATCGTGGCCGTCTTCGAGCAAGTCGTCGACGAAAACGGGAATCTGCGCAAGCTCGATGCCGCTCTCGAGAGCACGCTCAACAGCGAAGTTCACATTCCGAGGTCGCTTCAAGAAGTGCACGCGCGCCCGATCGCGTTGGGGGGCGAAGAGGCCGCCGCCGACCTCACGCCGGGGACGCGCCAGGTCGCCTGATTCGGGCAGCCCTCAGGCGCGGCTGCTGGCCCGCCTCCGGATGATGTATAGGCCCAGGAGCACGATCAGGACTGGGCCCACGAGCCGATCCAGGTCCAGACTGAGATAGCTCGTCGCAACCTGGCTTCCGCCCCACAAGGCGAGCAGCGCCCCGACGACCACGGCCCGTCCCCAACTCCGTCCGGTCCGGGACCGGATCAACGCCAGGCCGACTACGCCCACGCCCAGGAAGAAGGTTCCCCAGCCGTGGCCGTGGATCAAGCCAACTCCGCTGAGGAGGTCGGAGAGCGCCAACGCCGCGATGAAGACGCCGACGTACAGGGCAAGATCGCTCCGGTCGCGGAGACCGGTGAGGACGAGCAGTGCGCCGAGGACCAGGAAGAAGGCCGACACTCCGATCTGAGCTTCTCGAAAGAACTCACCGGCGGCCAGGAACAGGCCCAGAGCGATCAGGAATACGCCCAGTAGGGGCACTCGACCGGCCCTCCGGGTACCTCCCCAGCTGCCCTCGAAACCCCAGGCGTCGATTCGTACGGCCTTGTTTGGCTGATCCTTGTTGCTCATAGCGCGAGATTAGCAGCAGGCGAGCCTGACTGCGTCCGGGACCGTTGCTCGCCGCTGCCAGGGTGCCACGCTACTCCAGCGATGCCTCTACGCTCAGGGCTACGTTGCCCTGCAAGGCCCGCGATATGGGGCAGCCGTCCTTGGCCTGCGCTGCGATCGACCGGAACTTGTCCTCGTCGATGCCGGGGACCCGGCCTCCCACGATGAGTTTGCTCGAGATGACCGTCCATTTGCCATCGACTCGGTCGAAGACGATCTCAGCCGTAACGTCGAGGCTCTCCGGCTTGAAACCCGCCTTGGTCAGCTCGCCTGAGAAGGCCATCGAATAGCAGCTGGCGTGGGCCGCGGCGAGCAGCTCCTCGGGGCTGGTACGGCCGTCGGCTTCCTCGGTCCGTGATGCCCAGGTGACGGGCAACGCCTTGAACGCGCCGCTCGTGGCGGCGTCAACGCGGCCGGAGCCGCTCGCCAGGTCACCCTTCCAGCTGACGCTGGCACGACGAATTGCAGCCATTCGATTCTCCTACTGATCACTTCTGATGGCAGGATCTTCGCACGTCGTCGCAATCGCGGCAGGCTGGAGTGGGCCCATTCCGGGCCGCGGAACGACCTATTCAGGTAGTGGCGGCGGTGCGGGCCGTGACGCTCCGGCGGCGCGCGTGGCAGAGTGGCCGCCGGGCCCCGTGGCATCCGCCTCGCGGCGCACCGGCACGGCCGAGGCCACCTCCGCGAAGAGGGCACGGTGCCCGGCGTCCTGTGGAGGAAGGAGCGCCTCGCCCGCGCCGAACGCGAGGTAGGCATTGAGCGCGGCCGCGAACGCGGGCACAAAACCTGGCACCGCAATCGGGTCAAAGCCCGTCTCCCAGCTCAGGCTCAGTAGTCGCACCAGTCCGGCCCTTCGGTCGATGCGCGGCTCGATCCGGCCGACAAGCCGGTCGCCAAAGAGGATCGGCAAGACGTAGTAGCCCCACCGCCGCTTCACCGCCGGCGTGTACACCTCCCAGCGATAGTCGAAGGCGTACAGCGGAACGAGGACGCCTCGATCCCACAGGAGCGGATCGAGCGGCGCGATGAAGCTGCAGCCCGGGGACGTGCCCCCATCGCGTGCGCCGCCCACAGCGCGGCAGGCAGCGGCGACCCCGGCGCCGGCCTCGGTCGCAATCTCGCGCTCCGCTTGGGCCAACAGCGGCAACTCGTCGCCGATGACGTAGCGCTCGCCGCGGACGCCCTCGACGGCGACCGCAAAGATCTCACCCCGATCCTGCAGCTCGCGGCGCAGCTCCGTGCGCACTGCGGCCGCGCCGGTGCCCGGCCACAACTCGCCACTGCCGTTGGCTCCCAGCAGACCGTGCGCTCGGTAGCGCGACAACAACTTGTGGCGGCGCTGTTCGCGCTCAGGGATCTGCACGGCCAGCAAGTCGGGCGGGAAAAGGCGCTCCATCAGGTCGTAATGGCGGCGGTTGCCTTTACGTCTGGCAAGGCCGAGTCGTCCGGATACCGAAAGCGCCTCAAGGACGGCTCGGACGGCGGTGGTCGGTCCCCACCACCAATCGATAGCGGCCTCGCGCTCGAAATCTGCGGAGCTCTTGGGGCCGTCGCTGGTGATCTCCTCCAGGATCTTCGTCGCCAGTGTGGCCTGTTCCTTGACAAGCTGTCCGGCTCGACCGGTGGCGCCATCCTGCCAGGTGATTCGGTAGTACGGCAGTTCGCGGGTTGGCAGCAGGCTGAGTGACTTGTTGTATGCCTCGAACAGCAGGCGCCGGCCGTACAGCAGCTCGTCGGTCAGCGCCCGGTGGTAGCCCCCAATGCGAGCCTGGAGAATCAAGTCGTGGTTGCGACCAGCCACCTCGAGCGGGTCGAACTGGAGCGAGCCGAGCCGATCCACAACTGCCAGGACGCTTTCTGGAGTCGCGGGCAGCGCGCGTGGGGGCGCGAGCAGGTGGCGAATGGCCAGGAACCGGCGCGCCGTGAGGAGGCTGATTTGCTCCGCCATGAGACCGGCCTGACAGCCCTATCGCACCGAGCGGAGCACGACAACCGCGCGCGGCCCGACGACGATCTGGGCACCAGTCGCAAGCTGTTCGGCCGCTCCGCCTACCGACGACCCCTCTCCGGCCTGTCCGGCAAGTGTGTCCAGTTCACGAATCCAGACCATGGGCGCGTCGAGGTTCGGGATGGTGAACGTGAGCGGCTCCCACCAGCCGTTGAGAACGATCAGCAGATCATCATCCAGGACGGGTTGCCCGTGGTCATCTCGGTCGGCGTCTCGCGTGCCGTCGAAGTGGGCGACGACGCTCCGAGTCCAGCCCGCGCTCCAGTCCGAATCAGTCATCGGCGAACCGGCCGGCGTATACCAGGCTATGTCGCCCGCAAGCGCACCAGTCGCGTAGCGGCGGCGTCGCAGAACAGGGTGCCGCCGCCTGATCGCGATGACCTCGCGAGTGAATGCCAACAGGTCCTTGTCCACCGCCCCCCAGTTGAACCAGGAAATCTCGTTGTCCTGGCAGTAGGCATTGTTGTTGCCGCCCTGCGTCCGACCCAGCTCGTCGCCGCCGTTGATCATCGGCACGCCCAGACTCAGCAGCAGGGTGGCGAGAAGCGCCCGGGACTGACGCGCTCGAAGTCCGATGACCGTCGCGTCGTCGGTCGGACCCTCGGCTCCGCAGTTCCAGGAGCGGTTGTCGTCGGTGCCGTCGTTGTTGTCCTCGCCGTTGGCCGCGTTGTGCTTGGTGTCGTACGAGACGAGGTCACGGAGGGTGAAGCCGTCGTGGCAGGTGATGAAGTTGATCGACGCGTTGGGCCGGCGCTGCGAAGGGCCGTACAGGTCGGCCGATCCCGTCAGGCGAGTCGCAATGTCCGGCAGTGTGCCCGCCTGGCCGCGCCAGAAGTCACGCGTCGTGTCGCGAAAGCGGCCATTCCACTCGCTCCAGAGCGCCGGGAAACGGCCGACGTCGTAGCTGTCGCTTTGACCGAAATCCCACGGCTCCGCGATCAGTTTCACGCGCGAGACAGTCGGGTCCTGCGAGACCAGGTCAAAAAAGGCCGAGATCCGGTCGAAGCGGCCGTGGTCGCGGCCCAAAGTTACGGCCAGGTCGAAGCGGAAGCCGTCCACGTGCATTTCGGTGACCCAGTAACGCAGCGAATCCATGATCAGCCGCAGGCAAGTGGGGTCGTCGACGTTGAGCGAATTGCCTGTCCCGGTCGTGTCGAAGTAGTAACGCGGATTGTCTGGCACGAGGCGGTAGTAGGCGGCGTTGTCGATGCCACGGAAGGAGAGAGTTGGGCCCAGTTGGTTGCCCTCGGCGGTGTGATTGAAGACGACGTCGAGGATGACCTCGAGGCCAGCGGCGTGGAGCGCCTTGACCATTGCCTTGAATTCGGCAACTTGGCCGCCGACCCGGCCGGCCCGGACCTCGGCCGAATAGCCGGCGTGCGGAGCGAAGAAGCTCAGGCTGCTGTAACCCCAGTAGTTGTCGAGCCCCTTGGAGCGCAGGAAGGCGTCGTCCACGTGCTGGTGGATCGGCAGGAGTTCCACCGCCGTGACGCCAAGCTGGACGAGGTGCTCCAGGGCGGCCGGCGCGGCCAGCCCGGCATACGTTCCACGCAGCTGCGCTGGCACGCCCGGGTGGAGCTGGGTGAATCCCTTGACGTTGGTCTCGTAGATGATCGTGTCGGAATAGGGGACCGCGGGCGGGTGATCGTCGCCCCAATCGAAGCCGTCGCTAACGACGAGGCTGCGGGGTACGTGCGGCGCCGAGTCCAGGTCACTGAAGCTGTCCGGATGGCCGGGGACGTAGGCCAGGACTGCCTCGGTCCAGTCGATCTCGCCGGCAATGGCGCGAGCGTACGGATCCAAAAGTAGCTTGTTGGGGTTGCAGCGCAGGCCGTTGGCGGGCTCGTACGGGCCCTGAACGCGGTACCCATAACGCTGGCCCGGACCAACTCCCGGCACAAAGCCGTGCCACACACCGGCGTCGCATTCAGCGAGCGGCAGCTGCTGCTCAGCCCCGGACTCGTCGAAAAGGCACAGAGTGACGCCCTCGGCCACGTCTGAAGCAACGGCGAAGTTGGTGCCATCAGGCGTCGCTGTGGCACCGAGAGGAAACGGCCGACCGGGCCAGACCTTCACCTTCAGGTCCCCTCCACCGTCAAGACGGCTATTGCGATGTTGCGGCCTTAGTACCAGCCGTGGTCCTGAAGGAACGCGTTGGCAGCGCAGGCCGACCCGTATCGGCTGTTGACGTACCAGATGCCCCATTTTACCTGCACCAGGGGGCTGTAACGCCAGTTGGAACCGAAGGCGGCCATCTTTGAGCCCGGCAGAGCCTGAGGGATGCCGTAGGCACCCGAATCCGGATTACCGGCCCGCGGGTTCCACTTGGACTCGTAGGTGAAGATGACGTTGAGGCAGCCGTACTGCCTTGCCCCGAGCCTGCTCTTGGCGTATGTCCGGGCGTTCCAGACGGTATCGCGCGGCGTCGGCTTGGGCGTTGGCTTGGCCGTTGGTGGCGGAGTCGGCGTGGCCGGCCCGGGCGTTGGGGTTGCGATGTAGGCGTTGGCGGTCGTTGCGGGCCACCAGGTTGGGTCGTCGAACGGGAACCCGGTGGGCGAGGGGATCGCGGTTGCATCTGGGGATGAAACCGCCCGGACGACTGAGTTTGATGGGGCGACGGTGTGCTGGCCGGCATCCGCCATTCCTCCGACGGAGACTGCGCCGAGGATGACGGCAAAGACCACCGCCACCATCATTCCTACCGCTGGAGTGAATTGCTTCAATACATTCCTTCTGGTTCGTCCCCCTGATGTCCGTCCTGACCTGGCAGAGAACTGCCGGGCTGGCGCTTGGCGGAGGCGGTCTCGTGGCAGGGAAGGCGTTCGGGCGGCTCGGAACCGAGCCGAGGGCCGCGACCGCAGACCCGCACGTCCGGGATTCTAGGGCTGGCGCAGCGTCGCGCCGTGCGCGAGGGCTCCAACCGCCGGTGGCCCGCAGAATAGCATGGCCTCGTGCGGGCGCCTATCCGTTGTGTAGCCGAATTGGGCCC
>JAYUDR010000150.1:0-28187 GCA_043739665.1 Chloroflexota bacterium | reverse complement strand
CGCCGGCTGCGGATCGCCCGCGGCCTCTCCCCAGGCCGAAGCCACGGCGAGTCCTGGCCCCACACCAACGGCAGTCGTGGCCGCCACTGCCCGTGTTGGGTCGTTCCAGTCTGCCGCACCAATGAACGCCAGTCGGATCGCGGCCACAGCCACCCTGTTGAACGACGGGCGCGTGCTGGTCGCCGGAGGAACGACCGGCGGTCAGGCTCTCGCGTCGGCGGAGCTATTCGACCCCAGGACCGGCACCTTCACGGTCACTGGTTCGATGATTGAGGCCCGCGCGCGGCACTCCGCAACACTGCTTCCAAGCGGCAAGGTGCTGATCGCCGGAGGCGCCGCCGACAACTCGGCCGAGATCTACAGCCCTACCACGGGGAGCTTCAGCAGGACAGGCTCGTTGCTCGACAACTACGCCAATCACACCGCTACGCCACTCGGCGACGGCGGGGTTCTGATCGCGGGCGGTCGTCTCGGTGACCTCTACACGGCGGGCGCGGAGATCTACAACCCGAACAGCGGCAGATTCAGTCGGGCGCGATATATCAACGAAGCACGCGAGAACGCCGCTGCTACTCAACTTATCGATGGACGAGTCCTGATAGTGGGAGGCGATCAGGGGTACACCGGACGCTACGCCTCCATCCTGGCGTCTGCGGAGGTATTCGACCCCTTTTCCGGCAATTTCCATTTCACCGGATCGATGAGCGGCGCGCGAACCCACTTCACGGCGACGCTCCTCAAGGACGGTCGGGTGCTTGTGGTGGGAGGCGTGGACCTGGCGGGCCTTGCAGCGCCTCTGGCCACAGCCGAACTGTACGATCCGAACGTCGGCACGTGGAGCAAGACGGGGTCGATGGCGGTAGGTAGGTCCGACTTCACGGCGACCCTGCTCGATGATGGGCGCGTCCTGGTTGCCGGAGGTGGGGACAACTCGGCCGAACTCTACGACCCCTCCATCGGCAAGTTCTACTCGGCAGCCAAAATGGTTAGGCCACGGGAGTCACAGACCGCCACCTTGCTCCGGGACATGCGAGTGTTGATGACCGGCGGGAATATCGGCACGCTGGCCGAGTTTTACTCGCCATAGTGGCGCCTAGAACGCCCGTTCGATATGGTACACTCCCGACATGAGCGAGCGCTCCGGTGACTGACATTTCGAGGATCCCTGCAGAAAACGTCGAGGACGAGGCGGAGGTCGTGGTAGACCGGTCGCTGCGGCCGCACACCCTCGATGAGTACATCGGCCAGAGAGAGCTGAAAGCTAATCTGTCGATTCTGCTCGGGGCGGCTCGTCAAAGAGGGGATGCCGCAGACCACGTGCTGCTCCACGGGCCGCCTGGCCTGGGCAAAACAACTTTGGCAACGATCATCGCCCGAGAACTCGGCGCCAACATCAGATACGCCAGCGGGCCGGCAATCGAGCGGGCAGGGGACCTTGCCGCAATTCTGACGTCGCTGGATGAACGCGACGTCCTCTTCATCGACGAGATCCATCGCCTGAACCGCGCCGTGGAGGAGATCCTTTATCCGGCGATGGAGGACTACGCCCTGGACGTCATGATCGGCAAGGGCCCGTCGGCGCGGAGCCTGCGGCTCACCCTCAAGCCCTTCACCATCGTCGGCGCCACAACCCGGGCTGGCCGTATCTCGAGCCCGCTGCGAGACCGCTTTGGGGCCACGTATCGGCTGGACTTCTATGACATTCCGGACCTGACCGCCATCGTTGAGCGGTCGGCGCGCCTGCTGAACGTGGACCTCCACCAGGACGGGGCCACAGCCATCGCCCGGCGCGGCCGGGGCACGCCACGCGTCGTGAACCGCCTCCTGCGCCGCGTACGCGACTTTGCCCAGATCAACGGCGACGGAACCGTGGACGCGGCCACCGCGGACGGGGCCCTGGCCGCTCTTGAGATTGATGATGAAGGGTTGGACGGCACGGACCGCAAGCTTCTGGCGGCAATCGTCCAGAAGTTCGGCAGCGGTCCGGTAGGGGTTCAGGCCCTCGCGGCCGTTCTGGCCGAGGAACCGGAGACGGTCGAAGACGTGTACGAGCCGTTCTTGCTGCGCCTCGGCTTCCTCGACAGGACGCCACAGGGCCGCATCGCCACGGACGGAGCCCGCCGGCACCTGGCACGGCTTGGCTACGAGGTGCCGCCGCCGCGCCGTTCGGACGGCGACCAGGCGGCGCTATGGGACGGCACAGTCGCGGCCGCAGACGCACCTACGCCCGCCGACACAGACGCGCGCGTCGGCTGATGTCGAGCCCCCTGGAGAGCGCCGAAGCGGACCGCGTGTCGCCAGCTCAGTTCGAGGTGTTGGTTCCGCCACCAGCGGATGGTTCCACGCAGGCCCGACTTGGGCGATTGACACTACCGCACGGCGTCGTCGAAACGCCGCAGTTCATGCCGGTGGGAACCAACGCCACCGTCAAGGCACTCGATCCGGACGATATTCGGGCTGTCGGCGCCACCATCATCCTCTCGAACACGTACCACCTCTACCTGCGGCCGGGCCACGAACGGATCGCCGCGCTCGGCGGGTTGCACAAATTCATGGCCTGGGATGGGCCGATACTCACGGACTCGGGCGGCTTTCAGGTTGTCTCGTTGGGTGAGCTGCGCAAGATCGACGACGACGGTGTCACCTTCCAGAGCCATCTAGACGGCTCCTACCACCGCTTCACCCCCGAGCTGTCGATCGCCGTCCAGGAGGCTCTTGGCGCGGATATCGCTGTCGCCTTTGACCAGCCTGTGCCGCCGGCCTCGTCAAGCCTCGATGCCGTGGCGGAGGCAACCGCTCGCACCCACCGCTGGGCAGAACGTTGCGTAACCGCCCATACGCGGCCGGATCAGGCTCTCTTTGGCATCATCCAAGGCGGTCTGGATCCGGTTCTCCGCGCGCAGTCGACGCGCTTCGTGGCCGACCTTCCTTTCGACGGCATCTGCATCGGCGGCCTCGCCGGGGACGAGACGCCCACTCAGCGCGAAGCGATTCTCGAAGTCGTCGTCGGGGAGTTGGAGTCGGATCCGCGGCCCAGGTACCTCATGGGGCTCGGTTCGCCCGCCGACCTGCTCGAGGCCGTCCACCGTGGCATCGATATGTTCGATTGTGTCCTGCCGGCCCGTGTCGCCAGAAACGGCCAACTTTGGGTCCCCGGTGGTCGCCTCAACATGCGCAACGCTCAGTTCGCCGACGACCCGCGTCCGGTTCAGGAAGGCTGCCGCTGTTTGCTCTGTCGCAACTTCTCGCGGGCGTATTTGGCGCACCTTTTCCGGGCCGAGGAGCTGCTGGCCTACCGCCTCGCAACTTGTCACAACCTGACCTTCACCCTAGACTTTATGGCTGAAATCCGGTTCGCACTTCGCTCCGGCACGTTCGCAGAACGCATGCCTGAGCTTCGGGCACGCGCGCAGCCGTCGAGGTTGCGTGCATCGGCAGTGCAGTCGGAGTGAAGAGCCCAGCCGTAGCCTATAGCACGCGGAGGCGCATCAGATGGCCGGACGAAATCCGCCCCGAAAAGAAGCGAAGAAGAAGCCCAAGGAAGGCGCTGGAAAGAACAAGCTCCAGCCCTTGCTTGAGCCGCCGACCAACGTTGAGGTCTGGAAGCCCAAGCGCAAGCCGCGGACAGAAGAAACCGAGAGCTGACACGCGGACGGACGCCTTCGTGCGACCCGTTCCGCCAATCCGTAAGGGAATGGAGCGAGGAGCAAGGTGGCGATAGTCGAACGAGGGGCTGATGCCCGCGGCGCAGCGGGCGCCGCCAACGACCGCAGCAAGGCTGTGGAAGCGGCCATTCTGGCCATCGAGAAGCAGTTCGGGCGTGGCTCGATCATGCGTCTCGGTTCGTCCGAGCGCCAGGCTGTCGACGTCATCCCGACCGGATCGATCGCCCTCGACCTCGCCCTTGGCGTAGGCGGGATCCCGCGCGGCCGGATCACAGAGATCTTCGGCCCGGAGTCGTCGGGCAAGACGACGCTCTGTCAGCACATTTTGGCTGAAGGCCAGCGCAAGGGCGGCGTCGTGGCCTTCATCGACGTCGAGCACGCTCTGGATCCCGGCTATGCCCGTTCGTGCGGCGTCAACGTCGACGAATTGCTGGTAAGCCAGCCGGACACGGGTGAGGACGCCCTGCAAATCACGGAAACCCTTATCCGCTCGGGCGGCGTCGACTGCGTCGTTGTCGACTCAGTGGCAGCGCTGCTGCCCAAGGCCGAGATCGAAGGCGAGATCGGCGACTCGTTCGTGGGTCTCCAGGCCCGGCTAATGAGCCAGGCCCTGCGCAAACTGGCCGGGGCCGTCAATCGGTCGAACACGGCGCTCGTCTTCACCAACCAGCTGCGCGAGAAGATCGGGGTCATGTTCGGCAATCCCGAAGTCACGCCCGGCGGCCGCGCTCTCAAGTTCTACGCCAGTGTCAGGCTGGATATCCGACGCGTGGAGACGATCAAGGTAGGCACCGAATCGGTCGGCAACCGGGTCAAGGTCAAGGTCGTGAAGAACAAGGTCGCCGCGCCGTTCCGAATGGCCGAGTTCGACATCATGTTTGGGACCGGGATCTCGCGCGAGGGAGGCCTGCTCGACGTCGGCGTAGCCATGAGTATCGTCACCAAGACGGGCGCCTGGTTCACCTTTGGCGAGACCCGCTTGGGACAGGGGCGGGAAGCCGCCAAGGAGTTCCTCAAGAGCAATCCGGAGATCGCGGCCGAGGTGGACAACCTGATCCGGGGCAAGATTGCCGAGGTTTCGCTCCCGGTCGAAGGGATCGGAGAGGCCGAGTAGTCGGCTATGCCCCGGTATGCCGGCACGGGACGGCTTGAGGCCAGACGGGCTCGGCTGGAACGCCACGCCGCTGAGACAGACGCCGGCGTAGTCGTCAAGGCGGCTGCCCGATATCTCGAGTTGCGGACACGTTCAATCGACGAGCTTCGGCGGCATCTCAGGGCCGCCCGATTCCCGGAGTCGCTCGTCGAGCAGGCCATCGATCGGCTCGTGGAACTGGGCCTGCTCGACGATCTGGCCTTTGCCCAGGCATGGGTGGAGTCGAGGGACCGGGCCAGGCCGCGGGGCAGTCAGGCCCTTCGCCGCGAGCTGTCGCTCAAGGGCATCGACCGAGAGATCATCGAAGGGCTGCTGGCCGGCCGGCGCGTCGCGCCTGAGGCCGACGACATCGCCGAAACTGGTAGTCCGGACGAACGCGTCGCGGAAAGACTGTTGCTGAAGAACCGTGCCTCGCTCGCGCGCGTGACGGACCCGCGACTCGGCCGACAGCGCGCCTACTCCCTGCTGGCCCGTAACGGCTTCGACCCGGAGATTTGTCGGGACGTAAGCGCCCGCTGGGCGGCCACACGGAGCGAGGCCGACTAAGCCGGAGTCGAGGAACCGGCTGGTTTGAGGCTCCGAGCCCCAGCCGAGTCATGGCACCACGGGCGCCGAGGCAACCACCCGAGACTCCGTGGCTGGAACGGTCCAGCTCGAATGCACACGTTCCATGACCGGTTTCTGCGCGCGCCGTAAACTAGCTGTCGAAACGAACACGTCGTCGCCGGTCCAAGTTCCGGTGACGACGACAGTCCGAATCATTGACAACGCGGCATCCTCCCGGTCTTGTGCCATCCAGCAGATGACAACAAGGCGGGGGTTCGGAGCTGCTTCAACTCCAATATACGGACCTCCGGTCGCATCATCCGACCGGGTGGGAGGCAAGTTAATATGGATTTCGCCCTTGCGGCAATCGCCGCTGCGGCCGCCCTTATCGTGGGCGTGGTCGTTGGCTTTCTTGCCCGTGGCCAGTTCGCCAACTCGGCCATTCAGACGGCGCAAGAGAAGTCCGCTCGTATCGTCGCCGAGGCCCGGACCCAGCAGAAGGAGCTGATCCTCGCCGCGAAGGACGAGAAGATGAGCCTTTTGCGCGAGGCGGAGATCGAGGCCAAGGCCAAGCGCGCCGAACTCTCTATTCTCGAAACCCGGCTGCTTTCCCGCGACGAGCAGCTGGATATGCGCTCCGACATGCTCGAGCAGCGCGACCGAAAGCTCCTGGATCGCGAGCGCGAATTCGAGCAGAGCCGCCAGGAATTGGCCCGGGCGCAGCAGGATCACGTCGCTGCCCTCGAGCGTGTGAGCGGTATGTCCGCGGCCGAAGCCAAGGCTCAGCTTCTCGAAGCGGTTCGGGAAGAGGCGGAACGCGATGCCGTCCGACTCGCCAAGTCGATCGAACGCGAGGCCCGCGAAGAGGCCGAGGATCGGGCTCGTGAGATCGTGCTGACAACGATGCAGCGGATCGCCGCCGACCATACCGCCGAACACACCGTCTCCACCGTGCACCTTCCCAACGACGAGATGAAGGGTCGCATCATCGGCCGCGAAGGACGCAACATCCGCGCCCTTGAGCAGGCCACGGGTGTGGACCTGATCATCGACGACACTCCAGAAACGGTCGTGATCAGCGCCTTTGACCCGGTCCGGCGCGAGATCGCTCGTCTGGCCCTCACTAAGCTCATGCAGGACGGCCGCATTCACCCCGGCCGCATTGAGGAGGTCGTGGCCAAGGTCCGCACCGAACTCGATGTCGTCATGCGCCAGGCCGGTGAGCAGGCCGTCTACGACGCCGGCATCCCGCCCCTTCCGTCCGAGATTGTCAAGTTGCTGGGCCGACTTAAGTACCGCACCAGCTACGGCCAAAACGTCCTCATTCACTCGATCGAGACGAGCCGGTTGGCGGCCATCATTGCCGCCGAACTAGGCGCAGACGTCCAGGTGGCCAAACTCGGCGGGCTTCTCCACGACCTCGGCAAGGCCATCGATCACGAGATGGAGGGTCCGCACGCCCAGCTCGGCGCGCTTGTCGCTCAGCGCAATAACCTGTCGGCCAAGGTCGTCAACGCCATTGCGGCCCATCACCAGGAAGTCGAGTACGAGAGCCAGGAAGCGCCCATCGTCCAGGTGGCAGACGCCATCAGCGCCTCTCGGCCCGGCGCCCGAGGGGAATCGGTCGAGACATACATCCGTCGTCTCGAGGACCTCCAGGCGATCGCCGAAGGTTTCGAAGGCGTAGAGAAGTGCTTCGCCGTACAAGCCGGCCGCGAGGTTCGAGTGCTCGTTCGACCTGAGCAGATCGACGACATAAGCGCTACTCGCATGGCCCGCGATGTAGCCAAGAAGATCGAGGCCAGCCTGACGTACCCCGGCCAGATCAAGGTCACGGTCATCCGCGAGACGCGGGCCGTCGACTACGCCAAGTAGCCGCTGTGGCAGCCACCGGCGGATCCCCTCGGCCACATAACGGCGGGCGGCGCGTCTGCCGCATCCTGATGATCGGCGACCTCATCGGCAAGCCCGGGCGGCTTGCCGTCGAGGCGCTGCTGCCGGGCCTGCGTCACGAACTCGGGATCGATTTCGTGACGGCCAACGGCGAGAACGTGGCCGGGGGCATGGGCCTGACGGCCTCCACGGCCGAGGCGATGTTCAAGTCCGGCGTGGACGTGATCACATCAGGCAACCACATCTGGGACAAGCGCGAGATGTACGAGGTCATCGAGCACGACGAACGCATCCTGCGGCCGCTCAACTACGGCACGGACGGCGTGCCCGGGAAGGGCTGGGGCGTGTTCCACGCCGAGGACGGCACCGAGGTGGCAGTCCTCAACTTCCAGGGTCGGACGTATATGATCCCGATCGAGAACCCATTCACCGAGTTCGACCGGCTCATCGACCAGGCTTCCGAACCACTGCCGCCCGTCCGGATCGTGGACTTCCACTGCGAACTGACGAGCGAGAAGAACGCCTTCGGCATCTACCTCGACGGCCGGGTCAGCGCGGTGGTGGGCACGCACACCCACGTCCCCACGGCGGACGAGCGGATCATGCCCAAGGGCACGGCCTACCAGTCCGATCTCGGAATGGTCGGCCCGATACACAGTGTCATCGGCTTTGATCCGGCCACGGTCGTGCCGCGTTTCATCAACGGCCTCCCGACGCGGTTCGAGGTTGGATCGGGCCCGGTGGTCTTCAACTCCTGCATGATCGACGTCGATATAAGCAGCGGCCGCGCGATTGCCGTCGAACGCGTAGTCCGCGTGTTCGAGGGCTAGTGTGGGCGACGAACAGCGTGGCGCAGGCAGCGGTTATCGCGCCAGGCCAGGCCAGAGGGTTGTCCCGCCGTACCCGTCCCGGGTCGACCTCCATTCTCATAGCCGCCGCTCCGACGGAGTCCTGGAACCTTCCGTACTGGTCTCGCAAGCGGCCGCGGCCGGCGTCAAGGTCCTGGCCCTGTCCGACCACGACACCCTGGCCGGCGTGCGGGAACTCTGCGCAGCAGGCTCTCCTGCGCTCCCACTGGAGATCCTGGCCGCCGTGGAGATCAACAGTGTCGCCACGGGCATGGGCGATCTGTGGGAGGGGGAATTGCACATCCTGGGCCTGGGTGTGGACATCGACGACGACGCCTTCGAATCTATCCTTGAGCGCCAACGCGGCTATCGAGTGAGCCGCTTCCGGCGGATCGTCGACCGCTTGCGCGAGCTAGGCCGCCCGATTGACCGTCAGGTGGAGCGGTATCTCGCCGAGTCCGGAGCGGTACCGGGTGCGGCGCTCGGGCGGCCGCAGATCGCCCGCTGTCTAATGGCCGCCGGCTACGCCTCGTCCGTGGATGACGCTATGCGGCGTCTCTTGGCCCGCGGCAAGCCCGCATATGTGGCTCGCGACGGGCTGGGGCCCGTGGCAGCCATCACCGCGATCCGGGCAGCCGGCGGTTTGGCCTCGCTGGCCCACTTTGCCGATGCCCGCCAACGCCGCGACCTGGTCGGGGAGTTGCAGGAGAGTGGCCTGCGCGGCCTGGAAGTCCACTACCGCCACTTCGACACCGAAACGGTGGCGGGCCTGGACGCTCTGGCGGGCGACTTGCGCCTGGTTCGGACCGGCGGCAGCGACTACCACGGCGACGGGGAGACGTATGCCCAAGCCCATGCCGATCTGTACGTCCCGGACGAGGACGCCACGGCTCTATTCAGTGCCTTGGGTCGTGCGGAGCCGGCGGTTGAGGGATGATGGAGGGCATGATCCTGTTCGAGCCGTCACAGCCAGCGGTTGTCGCCACCGACCCAGCCTTTGCGGAATTCAGGCCCGAGGCCCAGGCCCTGCCGAGTTTCCACATGTGGACCTTGGGCTGCCAGATGAATCAGAGCGACTCCGAAGAAATGGCCGGCCAGCTACTCGCTGCCGGATGCATACGCGCGCCGTCGATGGAGACGGCCGATCTCGTCGTTATCAACACCTGCGCCGTCCGGGAGCACGCCGAGGCCAAGGTGATCGGTCGCCAGGGTTTGCTCGCGGACCTCAAGCGGGCTCGGCCGGGCATGCGCGTGGTCCTGACCGGCTGCGGCGTGCGCGAGTCCGAACGTGATGGCCTCGCGAAACGCTTTCCGGCCGTGGACATGTTCCTCCGGCCAGACGAGGAGCCCGAGCTGGCGCTCCGCCTGGGCCTTGTCTCCGCCCAGGCTCCGATCGGCCTGCAAACCGTCGCCACCGCGTCGACCACCGTGCTCGGCGGGCGACCGGTGAGCGCCGCCGATCGGCTGGCCGCCTCGCGTGTGACCGCCCTCGCGGAGGATCGCGTCGCCCGTTCGTCGACGATTTCGGCCTGGCTGCCGATCGTCTACGGCTGCGACAAGACGTGCACGTACTGCATTGTGCCGTTCAGCCGCGGCCCAGAGCGGAGCCGTCCATTCGACGACATCGTGGCCGAGGCGCGCTCAATCGCGGCCGCCGGCTTCGCCGAACTGACGCTGCTCGGCCAGAACGTCAACAGCTACGGCCACGATCTGCCGGCCGAGGAACGGTTCGCCCATATCGAGACCGAGCGGACCGCAGGACGGCGATTGGACCTGCTCTCAAGGCCAGATTTGGCCGAGCTGCTGTGCGCCATCGACGGCATTCGTGGCAGGGACGGGCAGGCGTCTATTCCGCGCCTCCGCTTCATAACCTCGCATCCGTGGGATCTCTCGGACCGCCTGATCGAAGCTATGGCTTCATGCGATTCGGTGGCCGAGCATCTACACCTGCCCATCCAGTCTGGCGACGACGGGATGCTCCAGCGAATGGGTCGGCAGTACACGGTCGGCCACTACAGGGAGCGGCTCGCGCGAATCCGAGAGGCTGTACCGGGAATCGCGATCTCCACGGATGTGATCGTGGGCTTCTGCGGCGAGACTGACGCGGAGTTCGGGGCCACCCTCGCCGCGCTGGAGGAGATCCGCTTCGACACGGTCTTCGCCGCGGCGTACTCCCCGCGACCGGGCACTCCGGCCCTTCGCATGGCCGATGACGTGCCGCCCGCCGTGAAGCGCCGCCGGCTCAACGAACTGCTGGCGGTCCAGGAGCGCATCGGCCTGGACCGTAATCGGGAGTGGCTTGGCCGCGACGTGGAAGTGCTCGTGGAGCGGGTCACGCCGCCGCGCCGGGCAGCCGTCGCCAGCGTCGATGATGAAGCCGGGGCATCGGACGACGACGCTGTCGGCGTTCCTGACCTGGCTGGTACGGCAGGGGAGGGGAGCGTGGCCCTGGCCGGTCGGACTCGACACAACAAACTGGTCCACCTGGCCGGCGATCCGGAGCTCGTGGGCAGCGCCGTGACGGTTCGTATCGACTACGCCGGGCCGTTTGCGCTGCGCGGTCGCGTCGTCGCCGCTCGCGTGGTCGCGGCCGTCGCCACGCCCGTCATCAGGTGACGGCGTCCGCGCTCCCGCCGCTGGTAGTGGTCGCCGGCGCTACGGCAAGCGGCAAGACTGCGCTGTCGCTCGGCCTGGCTGAGGCGCTCGCAGCGCGCGGCATCCCAGCCGAAATCATCTCGGCCGACTCGCGCCAGGTCTACCGTGGCATGGACATCGGCACGGCCAAGGTCACGCTGGCGGAACGGGCCCGTGTTCCCCACCACGGCCTGGATCTGGTGGACCCGAACGAGCCGTTCAGCGTCGCCGATTTCGCGGACCACGCCTCGGACGCCCTGGCCGGAATTGCTGAACATGGCGCCGTGGCCATCCTGGTCGGCGGAACGGGCTTCTATCTGCGGGCGATCGCTCGAGGCCTGGCCATGGACGAGTTGCCCTGGGACGCCGACGTGCGCGTCGCCATCGAGGCCGCGCTGGTTGCCGATGGTCTGGCCACGCTCGTCGGCGAGCTCCAGAGCCTCGCCCCGACGCGCGCTGCTGTAGTGGACCTGCACAATCCGCGCCGCGTTGTGAGGGCCCTGGAGATCGCCCGGCTTCGGGGAGACGCGCCACTCCCCGAACCTCGGGGCTACGGGCGACCGGTCCTGTGGCTGGGTCTGTCGGTGGCACCGCCGGTCCTGCGAGAACGCATTCGCCGTCGCGCCCGAGCCCAGTTCGAGGCCGGCCTCATTGACGAGACGCGCGCCCTCCTCGCCCGTTTCGACGCAACGCTGTTCAGCTTCTCCGGCATCGGCTATGCGGAGGCGCGGGCCGTCCTCGAGGGCCGCCTCTCGCCCGAAGAGGCCGTCGCCGAAGACACCCGCCGCAACGTCCACTTCGCCAGCCGCCAGGCCACTTGGTTCCGGCGTGAGCCCGACATCCGCTGGCTTGATGCCACGACAGAGATGCCCATCGACCAGGCCCTGAATGCCACCGGCGAGTACCTCGGCTGACGGTCGGATGCGTAGCCGCCCGCTCGCCTTCCGCTATCCTGGGTGCGTATGACGAAAGACATGATTGATCTCAGCGCGCCGGCGGAGCGCGCCTTCCTTGTCGCCGTGGATACCGGCGACGATCCCGGCTGGACGGCCGAGGAATCAATCGCGGAGCTATCGGCCCTGGCCGACACAGCCGGCGCCCAAGTCGTAGGCGCCGAATGGCAGAACCGCCGCCATGTCGACCCCAACTACTACGTCGGCAAGGGCAAGGTGGACGAGCTCGTCGCCGCCAGGTCCGAAACCGGCTACACCATCCTGATCGCCGACGACGAACTCTCGCCAGCCCAGCAGCGGGCCCTCGAGGAAGCCGTTAAGACCAAGGTCATCGACCGGTCGCGCCTGATCCTCGACATCTTCGCCCAGCACGCCCAGACCCGCGAAGGCCGCCTCCAGGTGGAGCTGGCCCAGCTTGAATACCAGCTGCCCCGCCTGACCAAAATGTGGACCCACCTCTCGCGAACCGGCGGCGGCATCGGCACGCGAGGCCCCGGCGAGTCGCAGCTTGAAACGGACCGGCGCCTGATTCGCGACCGCATCAAGAAGTTCAAGGAGCGGGTCGAGCAGGTCGCCGAGCAGCGCCGCACGGCCACTAGAGCCCGTGACCGGCGCCTGATCCCAACCGTTGCCATTGTCGGTTACACGAACGCCGGCAAGTCAACGCTGCTCAACACTCTGGTTGGGCAAGTGGTCGTAAAGGCCGAGGACCGCCTCTTCGCAACCGTGGACCCAACATCGCGCCAGGTCAAACTCGGTGAGGGCCAGTCGGCCATCGTGACCGACACCGTCGGCTTCATTCACAAGCTGCCCCACCAGCTCGTGGATGCCTTCCGGGCCACTCTGGAGGAAGTCACGCGCTCAGACGTGCTTGTCGAGATCGTGGACGCGTCGGATCGCCACTTCGCCGAGCATCGGGCCACGGTCCAGACGGTATTGGCCGAGCTGGGAGCAGGGGACAAGCCCCGGCTGGTGGCCTTCAACAAGGCCGATCTCATCGAGGCGACGGCTCGCGACGGCGACACGCCGGGGCCAGCGATTGCCGGCCAGGTCCTCATCTCGGCCGTAACTGGCTACGGCATCGAAACGCTAAAGGCCGAACTCTCGGCCCTCCTGGCCACGCTATGGGTGGACGTAGACGTGGCCATTCCGTACCGCGCCGGCGAGCTACTGGCGCGTGTTCGTGAGCGAGGCACGATCGACCTCGACTACCGCTCCGGCGACGTGCGCGTCAAAGGCCGGGTCAGCCCGCCGCTCGCCAACGAGTTGGAGGCGGTGGCTGCCAGGTGGCGCGAGTCGCTCCGCACCGGCAGCGACGGCGAGACGCAGCCCTAAGCAGCACCGGCGCGAATGCGGAAGCGCCTCCATCCCTCTTATAGAACACCTGTGCGCATGCAGCAGGGCCGGCCCGTATGACTCCACCTACCCGTGTTGGCAGGACGTGGAAAAGTGCCCAAAATACCGGGGTCGCCGCCCAAAATGGTGGATAAGCCACTTCCACGGCGAGGGCGCGAGGAATAGATTCTGTCTTGCCCGGAGGGGCCAGCAAGATCGACACCAAGTCAACGGTTCTGACGGAAACGGTGCAACGGTCGGCATGAAAGCTCTCGGACCCGCAACGGTACCTGAGCCGGATCGCAGATCGTAAGCCGCGGAAGACAGGATGTAGAGGGCTCGGTGGCGAGTCCGGCAGTGGCCGGAGCGCAGGCCACCGCTCGTGCGAGGAGTTTTCGGACCCCTTGCCGGCGGAGGTCAAAGCGACCAGTACACGCGGACCTGCAGAAACGATCGAAGCGGTTCCTCTGGGCATTTTGTTGTGCCAGGGCAAAAGACGCCGGCCGCATGTGGGCTGCAGCGCAAGCAGGGGAGGGGAGAGACGGGGTATCCTCGGCCGCGACGCCGCAGCCCCAAGGAAGTCGATGCCGCCCGAGAGTCCCCGGATCTGGATCATCATCCCGACGTACAACGAGTGCGAGAACGTCGGCCCGATCACCGAGGCCGTGCTCTCAGCCGTTCCGGACGCTCACGTCCTGATCGTCGACGACGGGTCGCCCGACGGCACCGGCCAACTGGCCGACACCATGGCTGCCGCAAACCCCGCCATCGCTGTGCTCCATCGCCAGGCCAAGCACGGCCTGGGGCGGGCCTACGTCGCCGCATTCAAGGCACTCCTTGGCCGTGAGGCGGACCTGATCGTCCAGATGGACGCCGACTTCAGCCACCCCGTCCGCTTCCTGCCGGCACTCCTCGAACCGCTCCTCTCCGGCAAGGCGGACGTGGTCCTGGGGTCGCGATACATCAAAGGTGGCCAGATACCGCGCTGGAACATCATGCGGCGCCTGGTCAGCCGCGGCGGCAGCGTGTTCGCAGGCGTTGTGCTGCTTATGCCATACCGAGACCTGACCGGCGGATTCAAGGCCTGGCGCGCCCCTGTGCTGCGCGCGATCGATCTCGATCGACTGCACGCCGGCGGCTACGCCTTCCAGATCGAGACAACCTTCCGAGCCAGGCTGACCGGCGCCCGCATCGTCGAGGTTCCGATCACGTTCGAGGAACGGCGAGTGGGCACGTCGAAAATGAGTTCCGGGATCGTAGTCGAGGCACTCAAGGTCGTCCTGGCTCTTCGCCTCGGCACCGTTTCCTCGCGACGAGGCCGACTCGGCACGACGCCGGCAGGTGACAGCGGTAACAGTCAGGCTCGATGAACCGCCGATCAGCCTGCTCCCGGTCCGGTCTGGTGGCTTGACTACTACGCAGGCTGCGCGATGAGCGCATCTCCCGTTCGAGCGCCCCAGCCGTCGTATCGCTCGATAGAGGCCTCGGCCGCGGCTGTCGGTCGGTAGGAAGCGCGCCGGTCTGGTCATCGCACTTACATCCGCAGCGTGGCAGAGGGCTTCGAACTAGTCAGCTGACGGCGTACCCAGGCGGCACCGAGCCCGTCGCCTAGACTACTAGGCAGGCCCAGCCTAGTATGGTAGGCTTGCGCTGATGAGGCGCGACGACCTGCTCTGGAGGGTAGCCAGGATGGCTCGGAGAAAGGGAGTCACGTGGAAGCTGGATCGGCAAGGCTCCACCCATGACTGGACTTGCGGGCCCGTCAACGTGACGGTACCGAGGCATCGTGAAATCAACGAGATGACTGCGAATGGCATTTGCAGGACCCTCGAGAAGGCGTTCGGGAAAGGCTGGCGGCGCGAATGAGGCCAACGTACATGGTCACTGCGGTCCGAAGTGGTCGATGGTGGGCGATCGAAGTGCCGGAGTTGCCTGGAGTCTTTTCCCAAGCCCGACGCCTGGATCAAGTCGAGTCAATGGCGCGCGAGGCAATTGCACTCATGGTCAACATGCCCGACGACTCATTCGACATCACAGTCGAGCCCGATCTCGAGTCTCTTGGCCGCGTCCGCGAGGCAATTGAGGCGGCTCTTCGTGAACGGGAGCGCGCCAACGCCGCGCAGGAGGCCGCTTCCATTGCGATGCGCCACGCAGTTTCGGAGGTCCGCGCCTCCGGTTACACGTCGCGCGACGCAGGGCTCCTGCTCGGGGTGAGCAACCAGCGCATAAGTCAGATAGCAAGGCACACTGCCGACCGAAAGCCATAGGGGAAAAAGTCGGCCTTTGGCCCTCTCTTGGGTGCCTCAGTTACTGCCGATAAGAGAGGTTATGTCCGTTGCGACCAAGGGCGTTGAACGAACGGTCCAGATTCCAGGTCATATACGTAGAGGTTCCGCCCGCCGGCCCGCGCCCGAACGACGCGAACGTTGACCTCTTTCTGGCGTCCATTACTCCTCGTTGTTGTCGGCCGACGCTCCCTTACGCGTTGTCTGCTTCTTCGGACCCTTCTTGCGCTCGTTGTACAGGTTCTGCGACACGACCGCGGTCGAGGTTTGCAGCATGGCGGCGATCTCGGAGTTGGTGAAGCCGATCAGCGAGAGGCGTAGAGACTTCTGTGCCTGCGTCGCGTCCTTCATGCCGTCCAGCATCACAAATGCGGCGATGCGATCCTGGATGCTCGACCCGCCTCTTGCCGGCGACACGGCCTCCTGATCGTCCTCCCTGTCTGGGCGCCTACCCATTGCCATCACGGTCCTCCTTGATCTCGAACTCGCCGGCCTTGTACCAGTCGGCTCTCCCCTCCGTCTTTGCATCAGCTCCGGTAGCCCGCAACTTCTCGACGAACTCGCTGCGCTTGGCAGGCGTGTCGTTGAGGCGCGTTATGAGAAGGCCTCCAACGTCCGTGAACGACTTGACCCGCCCCACGCTCACGAACACGGTCTTCTCAGGATGACGCCCGAGCGCCATGCCGCCCTCGAAAAGAACGTTCGGCCGAGCTTGCCCCATCGGCTTCTTCTCTTCTTCGGGGTCATCCGCCGCGTGGAAGCGTGGCTTCAGCATGACTTCATCGTCCGGCGTCAGCACAACGACTACGGCTGCTGCTCCGGCGAGCAGCGCCTCCAGGGTTTCCGCGATGTAGGGCATCGGCTTTCCGGTCGCCTTGACGGCCTCGCCCCACTCAATAGGGTCCAGGCCCACGGCGCGGAGGAACGCGAACATCGAGTCCCGGATCGCCCAGTCTCTGCCGTGGACGACGAAGACCTTGTCGCGTCGCGGTTTCGGGGTGGACTTGACCGCCAGTGCCGGCTTCGCTGCGAGGGCCGGGCGAGTGAAGGCCGCCCGCGCATCGGCCGGGCGACCGCGCGCAGCAGAGGCTGCGGCTCGCGCCGTTTTCGCCTCTGCACCCGGCCCGCGGTCGTGACTTCGCAGCGTCGCCATCTCTTCGTCGGTCGCGTACTTGGCCACGTTCAGACCCGCCTCGCGAGCGACTGATACCAACGCCAGTCTTCGGGTGAAGTACTGCTCGTTCGCCCTCGCGGTGATGAGTCTGCTGATGTGCCCCTTGCTATACCTCTTTTCCAAGGCGACGCGGAGAGGGTCGGTCATCGCGTCACTCCTCCGGGCCGGAACGCTTGCGAGCCTGCGAGAGCATGGCTCGGATTGACCCTTCAGTCGTCCCGATTAGCGACGCGATCTCCTTGGTTGAGAACCCGCATGCGTTCAGGACCCGTGTCTGCTCACCCTTCGTCAAATTCTCAACCTGCTTCACTGCAAGAAGCCGGGCGATCTTCCTCAGTTCGTCGGCGACACCGTTGGAGTCGTTCACGCGACGACGGCGGCGGATTTCGCTGACGGCTCCGCCCCCTTCTTCGCTTGTCGCGCGAGTGTGACCCGAAGCGAGTCGTCGGACGTCCCCAGAAGGGCCGCGGTGTCCGCGCGTGCGAGTCCAAGTGCCATCAAGAAGGTCGCCCTCTCGGTGAGGCTCTTGTCTTTGAGGCCGACCAGGTGGAGCGCCTGAAATGCTTGCGCCTTCGCGGCTACCTCGGCCCAGTCGGTCGTGTTGATCTGGTCCCTGGCCATCTTGCGCCTCCTCCTGGACTGATTGATTGCTTTGCATCAAGGATATCAATCCTGTCAAGGTGTTTCGCAAGGAAACACGGAAGTGACTAAAGTGCCAATCGAGCCGCTCGCACCGAGCCGTCTACGTCGTAGTTACGGGGTGGAGGTCCACCTCGGTCACCCTCGAGAGCACGAGGTACAGGAGCTTGGCGCGGTCGAGGCGGCCGATCTGGGCGTCGAAGTCGAACTTCTCGATGACGTCGCGGGTGTCGGCGTCGAAGGCGGCGATCCAGGCGCGCAGGTTGCCGGCCACCTGTCACGGTCTTGAGCACGGGGCCGACGGTCTGGACGGTCAGGCTCTTGACGCGGGCGAGCACCTGGGCCTTGGTGGGCTCGAGGACGCAGTCGAGGCGGCGGAGCAGGACGAGCGGCAGGATTACGCGGCCGTACTCGGACTGCTTGTAGTCGCCGCGCAGCAGATCGGCGATGGCCCAGATGAGGCCGGCATGATTGTTGGGCGCGGCGTGGTTTGTGGCGCTGTCCGCGGTGGCGCGGCTGGTGGCGCGGGCCTCGGCCAAGTGGGTCCCCCGGGAGTGCGTGGCGGTGCTCCCCTACTCTAGCGATCCGGGCCCGGCCGCGGCGAGCATCCCGCGTAATCAGCAGTGAATTGGCGCATAAGCGTCCGTGGCTACCCTGCAAGGTGTGTGGCCAGTCGTGTACTACCGAGACATCAACGGTCGAGAGCCCGTCATGGAGGCGATCCTCCTGCTGAGCCAACACGACCGAGTCTCGGTCGGCATCCATATCCTTCGTCTCGTCGAGTTCGGCCCAACGCTCCCCTATCCGTGGTCGAGCCAGATTGCCGGCGAGCTGCGCGAGCTTCGAGCCGACGCCGGGAGATCACATTACCGGATCCTCTACAGACGCTCTCACAACATCTTCGTGCTCCTCCATTTCTTGGACAAGCGCGTTGGCCGCCTGCCGCAGACCGAGATCTCAGTAGCGGACAGGCGGTGGGCCGACTATCAGTCGCGAATGAAGGCACCAATCCGGCTACCGCCTCGAGCCGCGGGTCATGACGCGCCGTAGCGCTCCCTGAGCTTTGCCGGGCTTACCAGAAGTGATAACCTGTCCCGAGAAAGGGAGGGCATGACGAAAGCAGCAGTGTCGACCCCGCTCAGTCCGATTGGCACCGATTTCGCCGACTATCTCGAGAGGCAGCGACGCGACCCAGCGTATGCGGCAGCCGAGGCCGAGCTGGCCCCCCTAGAGGCCTTGGCGCGGATCCTCATCGCCTATCGCATCGAGCAAGGTCTGACCCAGAAGGCTCTGGCCCAACGCGTGGGCACGAGCGAGACAGCCATCTGTCGGCTAGAGAGCGGCCAGCACAAGCCTTCCGTGGAGACGCTCGTGAAGATCGGGCGCGCGCTGGGTCAGAAGCTGGTCATCGGCTTCGAGGATGCTACGGGCAGGCGAGACGTCGCGACCATTTCGTAGTTCGCCGTGGATCTGCACGAGACGGTGAAGCTGACCCGGGGGGCCCTCACTCGCGAGAGAGATGACTCGGCAGGCCATGCCCAGACTAGCGTACTAATGCGATATGGCGTCAAGGCCCGTGGCGTACTGTTGTGGATCGAGCCCGACGCTTGATGCCAGATAAGCGGCAGTGAATGGCCGTCTGGCAGACTCTGCGGAGTCACTCAACAAGACCAAGATGCGGAGTTTCCACCTTGTCAGGGCAGCCTCATCAGTCCGTACTTGACGATGCTCCTACTCGGGGTAGGATAGTTGCCATGACTACGGTGAAGGTCTCGACGACCCTAGATGCCGCCAATGTGGCGGAGGCGAAAGCGCGCGTCGGCGACCGCGGCTTCTCGCGGTTCCTCAACGAATCACTGGCCATGCGACTCCAGCGGGCTCGCCTGGAGGAGCTGCTTGCGGAGATGGCCGATGAGTTCGGCCCCATCCCGGATGAGTCGCGCCGGCGGATCGAGGGGCAGGAGTGGCCTCGGTAGAGCCGCTTCCACGGTTGCGGCGAATGATCCTCGATGCAGGCGGAATACTGGCCCTGAGCCGTGGAGGCGCAGATGCCCGGGCCGCCCTAGACCGCGCAGTCCGCGAAGGCTACGTCGTCCTCATTCCGACGCCTGTTCTTGCCCAGGTTCATCGCGGCGGCCATGATCGGGCTCACGTCGACCGGGTCGTCAACATGGTTGATGCCCTGCTGCCCACATCGGCGCTTGTTGCACGCCGTGCCGGAGAGCTGCAGGCGAAGGCCGGCACATCCGATGCGATCGACGCGATCGTTGCGGCCGAAGCGCTCGAGTCCGTACCGTCGCTGATTCTGACGAGCGATCCCGGTGACCTGGAGCGCCTTCTGGAGGGAGAACCGGAAGCGGCGCGAGTGGTTGTCATCCGAGTCTGAGCGGATCCGCCAGCCACGAGACGGTGAAGCTGGCCCGGGGCTACAAACGAAGCGATCCCTACCGTCCCGGCGCTGCGGCACCGGCGGCCCAACGTCGGTCGACCGGGAGGCGCGCAGGCAGGCGGTCAACCGTCAGCCTTCCGTCCATTGGGCCGAAGGCCAAGTCGTCCATTCGCCATCCTTCGGTACGCCAGAAGCCGGAGGATCAGTACCAGCCGACTCCGGGGACGAATACGCCGTCGTCCGTCCAGTATCCGCTTCGGAAAGCCAGAGCGGCGCACGGCGATCCGTAACGCTGGATCATGTAGTCGACGCCCCACTCCGACTGCACTACCGGGTTATCCCGCCATGCCCGGTACAGCCACGCGGCTTCGGGGTCGCCGGCCTCTTCCGCCGCCCTGGCCTTGGCCTCTGCCCAATTGGCCAGCTTGCTGGCCGGATGGGCCTGGGGCAGACCATAGGCGCCACTGGTCTTGTTGGTGGCGTGTGGGTTCCACCCCGCCTCGTACTCGTATATCAGGCTCGCGCATTGAGACTGGGCTATGCCCCAGTGCCTATCCACTTTCGCCCCCAACCGAGCAACCAGATAGTTCCTCGCGGCCTGGATCGTTGGAATGGCAAGCAACCCAACCTGGAGTGGGCGTTCGTCTTGTACGGCGGACGCCGGGATGCTCGAAACAGGCGTGCTCGCGATTGGTTCGGCGGACGCGGTCGCAGCAGGCGTCGGTCCGAGGGTGGGCCTCGCGATCGCGGTATCGGCTGCACGGTTGACGACCAGCTGACCGCCCGCGGGCGCACGGTCGGGCGGCGCCGCGCCGGCCGAGGCGAGTGGATTTACGGCCAGGGCAGAGCCGGCAAGGACTATCGCGAGGATCGCAGCCAAAGCGCCGGCCTGTGAGATATCACGCAGGTGGCCGCGACGGCGATCCCGGGCAAGGGTGGCCAACTCCCCATCGGGAATCTGGAATTCGATGCCCCACTGATCGAGTGCATCGTGAGGCGCCGGCCAGGCTGCGGCGATCGAGAGGCACCAGGAAGAAATGACCTGGGCGAGGCTCGATGGTGTCGGTTGCACGAGTCCATCGAGATCCTCGGGGAGCAGCGGAAACTCGATGCCCCATTGATCCCGGGCATCGAGGGACGTGCACGGGGCCGGAGTTTGGCGCATGGAAGGACTGTCGGGGAAACGCAGCCTGTTTTCCAGAGTACGACCGGAGGATTCCTCAAGCGCCGGATGTACTGCCCGCACCTGACTGACGCGGGTGACAGGGCGGCGACCTGGCTCGCTACGATTCCCGAATGCTCGTCATCGTTCGGCCACCAGGACCCGCCTTCTGCGACGCGATCTCGAAGCACCCAGATCGCCACCATATCGACGTTTCACGGGCGCGAGCGCAGCACGCCGCGTTCTGCGCGGCGCTCGAGGACGCCGGCCTGCCGCTGCTGCGTCTGCCCGAGGAGGCGGATCTCCCCGACGCCACGTTCGTTTCAGACTCGCTTGTCGCTCTGGCGCCGGTCCTGCCCGATCGACCGCCGATCGTCGTGGTGGCGCGGCCCGCTGGGGCGTCGCGGCGCCTTGAGGTCGATTCGGTTGTGCGGGCGGCCCTCGCCTGCCTGCCGCCAGACACGCAGGTCGTGCGCGTGGAGGATCCGGGGACGCTCGAGGGGGGCGACGTGGTCATCTTTGGCGACCGCATAGCGATCGGCCTGAGCGCCCGGACCAACGTCTTGGGCGCGCGCCTGCTCGCCGACGCCGCTCGATCGCTCGGATTCCGGCCGTTCCTCTGCCCCGTGACTGATCGACTGCACCTCGCCACGGCCGTCACCGCTTTGGACCCGAATACGCTCATTGGCACTGCCGCCGGCTTCGCGTCGCTCGACGCCGCCGGCACCGGCGCCGCACCGGCCGGCGAGATCCGCCGCCTGCTACTGCCCGACGACGAACTGCTGGGGGCCAACGTCCTCGCGCTTGGCGGGCACGCGTTCCTCGGCTCGCAAAACCCAACCGCTGCCCGGCTCCTGAGTGAAATCGGAATGCCAGTTCACGAGCTCGAATTGGACGAATTCGCGCTCGCCGATGGCGGCCCGACCTGCCTGGTGAACATCCTTCCCTGATGTAGCCGCTCAGACCGCAGGCTTTGGCCAGCAAGAGTCATCCGGGCCGGACGGATCCAAGGAGGCTGTCGCCCTCGCGGTGCTGCTCGCACGCTGGCTATGACTGAGGCTAAGGAGCGGCGCCCAGCGACCTAATACTTCGGGCGGCGCGTCTCTTCCTTCTTGGGTGGGCGCGGTTCGAAACCGGGTCGCGGCGGGTGAGGGGCGGTCCCTTTGGCCATATCAGGCTGGGGGGGCCGCGGCCCACGAGCGCGAGCGGCTTCTACCTCGAGCGCGAAGGCTGCTGCGCGCTCAGGCGGAACTGCGCGCTCCCACTCAGCAGTGATCTGCTTGACTCGCACATTTTCCGCCGCTCGCTGCTCGCGTTCGTGTCTCGATCTCTTCGTCACTTGGACCTCATCTGGGATACCCGGCATCTCCGCCGACTGGGGCCACTATTTTGCGCTTATCGCCGCCGCCTGTCGCGCGTGCCGTTGCATGGCGCCTCAGCGGTCCGGGATCCAGTTGAACTCGTCCGGGTTCGGGCCTCGGCGGCCGTCGCGATGGAGTCCGCTGATTGCCGCCATGTCCTCGACCGTAAGCTCGAAGTCGAAGAGGGCGAAATTCTCGGCAATCCGCTTGGGGGTGGTCGATTTCGGGAAGACGATTTCGCCACGCTGGATGTGCCAGCGGAGGGTGACCTGCGCGGGCGTCCGGCTCAGCCGCTCGGCTATGCGGACGATGGCCGGATCGTCTAGCACCTGCCCCTGAGCGAGCGGCGACCACGCCTCCGTGGCGATCCCATGCGCCGTGTCGAACGCTCGCACGTCATTCTGCGTGAAGTAGGGGTGGATCTCGATCTGGTTGACCGCCGGAACGATTGTGGCCTCCGCGGCCAAACGCTCGATGTGGTGCGGCTGGAAGTTCGAGACGCCGATCGCCCGGACGCGTCCGGATCGATGGATTTCCTCGAGCGCCTTCCACGTCTCGACGAAGTCGCCGACGGCCGGCAGCGGCCAGTGGATAAGGAAGAGATCGAGGTAGTCGAACTTCATGACCTCAAGCGAGCGGTCGAAGGCCGCAAGCGCATCGTTATGGGCGTGGAAGCCGTTATTGAGCTTGCTCGTGACGAACACGTCGGCCCTGGCGACTCCGGAGTCCCGAATGCCCTCCGCAACCTCGCGCTCGTTGCCGTACATCTCGGCTGTGTCGATGTGCCGGTAGCCGACCTTGAGCGCCTCGAGCGTCGCCGCCCTGGTGTCCTCCGCATTGATCTGGAAGACGCCGAACCCCAGCTGCGGGATGTCTACGCCGTTGTTGAGCTTGACGTTTGGAACTGCGTTCAATGCCGTTAGCCTCCGAGATTTCACGGGCTCGCGGCCGGACGGGGCCAGACGCGGTCGAGCCATATCGAATTGTCTTCGCAGGTCCAGATTGTAGCGTCCCACCTGTGCGCCGCCGGGCGCTCGCCGCCGGGCGCTCGCCGCTCGCAGGGCTGCGACGGTCCATCAGCCGTCCAGAACACCTTCGTCGCCGTTGCCGGGCACGATCACGTGGATGACTTGCGCCTGCTGGGCAGGCAATGCAGGCAATGCAGGCAATGCAGGAAGTGCCACCGGAACCGGCAGCGCCGGGAGGGCCATCGGCGCGGGATTCACATACACGATCAATGGCGCCAGGGATGCCGTCACGGCAGCTTCTTTCGCGGCCGGAACTGTCGCCTGAGCTGCCGCCTGTTCGGCGGCGGCATAGCCTTGCACGACAAGAGCCCCTGCCACCGTGACCACTGCCACCAGGGATGCGACGGTCAAGCCCACCCGATGGATTGAGTTCATCGCCAACTCCTGGGTTCGTGGATCGGGTGGCCGGCTGGGCATTGTTCCCAGTGCCGTCATCGCCGTCCGGTCGAGTCAGATGTTGGCGTGCGTCCGTGGAACCACGGTGGAGCGGCCATGGAGGCTCCCTGGCGGTTGCGTGGAGGACGACCCAGACGACGACTCCGCACGGACGCCTCGGCGCCTGGCGGGCAACCTCAAAACTTGGGCGAGTGGCTGGACATCGGCGCAGGGCGAATCGAAGCCTTGACGGGCACCTCCGGCCATGGCTAGCATACGTGGTCCCGTTATTGTTACCGTTCACGGGAACGATAACGGTCCAGCTCTCGCGGTTGGCGTGCGGGAGACTGGGCGAGGATCCGTGAACGGCGCGGGACCACGCGACACTCACCTGACGCCTGCCCAGGATTTGGGGCATATCTGCCCCGTCATATGGAGGAGTACAACGCACCCATGAAAAAGCTACTCAGCCTCGCTGTGGTTGGGATGTTTGCCGTAACGGCATGCAGCTCAGCCACAACCACGCCCGGCGCAAGTGCCGCAGCTGGTGGCAGCGCAGCGGCAGTCGGAGCCGGTGGCCTGATCGGCATCGCAATGCCGACCAAATCCTCCGCTCGGTGGGTTTCCGACGGCGACAACCTGGTCAAGTCTCTAACAGCCCTCGGCTACACCACGGACCTCGAGTTCGCCGAGGACAAGATCCCGACCCAGGTCTCCCAGATCGAAAACATGATCACCAAGGGCGCCAAGGTCCTGATCATTGCGGCGATCGACGGCACTACTCTGACGGACACCCTTCAGAAGGCTGCTGATGCCAAGATCAAGGTCCTGGCCTACGACCGCCTGATCAACAAGTCACCGAACGTCGATTACTACACAACGTTCGACAACAACAAGGTCGGCATCCTCCAGGGCACGTCGATCGTGACCTGCCTGGGTCTTGACAAGGGCAAGGGCCCCTTCAACATCGAACTGTTCGCCGGCTCGCCGGACGACAACAACTCCCACTTCTTCTTCAACGGCGCGATGTCGGTTCTTCAGCCCTACATCGACAGCACCAAGCTGGTCGTCCAGAGCGGTCAGACCAAGTTCCCCGACCAGGTCGGGACGCTCCGCTGGGACGGCGCCGTCGCCCAGGCGCGCATGGACAACATCCTTAGCTCGAAGTACACCGACAAGCGCGTGGACGCCGTCCTCGCGCCGTACGATGGCATCAGCCGCGGCATCATCGCCTCGCTGAAGGCCGTCGGCTACTACTCAACCGCGAAGCCGGCGCCGTGCGTCAGCGGTCAGGATGCCGAGCTTCCCTCCGTCAAGTCGATTCTGGCGGGCGAGCAGAGCTCGACCGTCTTCAAGGACACCCGCAAGCTGGCTGCCCAGGCGGCCAAGATGGCGGACCAGATGCTCAAGGGCACTACCGTTGACACGAACGACACCACGACCTACAACAACACGATCAAGATCGTCCCGTCGTTCCTGCTCGACATGAGCCTCATCACCAAGGACAACGTTCAATCCGGATTAGTTGACATCGGTTACTACACGGCTGATCAGCTCAAGTAAGCTCGGCGTTATAGTCGGGTGCGCACGGCCTCCGGCCGGCGCACCCGACTTCTTTCTGCAACCAGGTCACGAACAGGAGGCGGTATACGTGAGTGAGGTGCTCCTCGAGATGCGGGGCATCACGAAGACATTTCCTGGCGTTAAGGCGCTTGACGACGTCAGCCTATCCGTCTGCCGCGGCGAGATCCACGCCCTCGTGGGCGAAAACGGGGCCGGCAAGTCGACGCTGATGAAGGTACTCAGCGGGGTCTACCCGCATGGCGAGTACGAGGGCCAAATTCTGTTCGACGGCCACGAGGCCCAGTTCTCGGACATCCGCGCCAGCGAGGCGCTCGGCATCGTCATCATTCACCAGGAGCTTGCCCTGGTCCCCCAGCTCTCGATCACAGAGAACATCTTCCTCGGCAACGAGCAGGGCCATCACGGGATGGTCAACTGGGGCGCGGCTCATGCGCGTGCGCGCGACCTGCTTAAGATCGTCGGTCTGGACGACTCAACAGACACGCCCGTACGGCGACTGGGCGTCGGCAAGCAGCAGCTCGTCGAGATCGCCAAAGCGCTTTCGAAGAAGGTCGTGCTCCTCATTCTCGACGAGCCGACGGCCGCGTTGAACGAGACGGACAGCCAGAAACTGCTGAACCTCCTGCGGGACTTCAAAGCCAAGGGGATCTCGTCCGTTCTCATCTCTCACAAGCTCAAGGAAGTCGAGTCGATCGCCGACACAATCACGGTAATGCGGGACGGCCGCGTGGTCGAAACGCTCGATGCGACCACGGGCAGCGTGAACGAGGACCGGATCATCCGGGGCATGGTCGGGCGGGACCTAACCCACCGCTTCCCTCCTCGAGACACGGAGATCGGTGAGGTCGTCTTTGAGGTCCGACACTGGAACGTCGCCCACCCGATCTACGACGATCGAATGGTCATAAAGGACGTCAGCCTAAACGTCCGCAGGGGTGAAGTCGTAGGCATCGCCGGTCTCATGGGCGCCGGCCGGACTGAGTTCGCTATGAGCGTGTTCGGACGGTCCTGGGGCCGTTACGTCAGCGGGGCGGTGTTCAGGAACGGTAAGGAGGTCGACGTAAGCTCGATCCCCAAAGCCGTCAAGCACGGCATCGCCTATGTCACGGAGGATCGCAAGACATACGGCCTGATCCTCATAAGCGACGTCAAGACGAACGTCACCCTGGCGAACCTGGATGGCGTGTCCAACCACTCGATCCTGAGCGAGCCTCGGGAGATCCGAGTCGCCAACGATTACCGCAAACAACTGAACATCAAGTGCTCGAGTGTCAAACAGACGGCGGTCAACCTGTCCGGCGGAAACCAGCAGAAGCTCGTCCTCGCGAAGTGGCTCTTTGCCGACCCGGACGTGCTCATCCTTGACGAGCCGACGAGGGGCATCGACGTAGGCGCCAAATTCGAGATCTACACGATCATCAATCGTCTGGCTGCCGAGGGCAAAGCTGTGGTTTTCATCTCGTCCGAGCTGCCCGAGATCCTGGGCATCTCCGACCGGATCTTCGTAATGGCTTCGGGTCAGATCGCCGCGGAGATGTCCGCCGCAGAAGCGTCGCAAGAGGCGATCATGAAAGCCATCATGCGGCTCGGTCGAGCCGGCGCTGAAGGGATTGTCGTATGACCGCTGGACCTGTTTCTAAACCGGGCACTCCCGCCTCTGCCCGAGTGGTCGGCGAGCAGCTCATGTCCCTTGTGAGGGCGAACCTCCGCCAGTTCGGCATGCTCATCGCTCTCGTCGTGATCGTCTTGTTCTTCCAGTTCACGACCGACGGCGTGATGCTAAAGCCGCAGAACGTGACAAACGTCTTCCTCCAGAACGGCTACATCATCGCGATGGCGCTGGGAATGCTGCTGGTAATCGTGTCCGGCCATATCGACCTGTCGGTCGGTTCGGTGGCCGCTTTCACTGGGGCAATCGCCGCCGTCCTCATGGTCAACTACAAGGTTGATCCGATCTTCGCAGCCGCGGCTGCCCTGCTGGTTGGTGGCCTCATCGGCGCCTGGCAGGGGTTCTGGGTCGCGTACATGCGCATCCCCTCGTTCATCGTCACCTTGTCGGGGATGCTCCTGTTCCGTGGCCTGACGCTATACATGCTCGAGGGCCAGCCCGTTGGGCCTTTCCCGGAGGGCTTCCGGGCGATCGCCTCAGGATTCATCCCGGAATTAATCGGCACTGTCAAGGATCCGCTCGGTCCCGACCAACTCAAGCTGACCACGTTGATCCTGGCGGCCCTGCTGTGCGTCGCTCTGGTCCTCCTGGATCTGTCGGCGCGGCGAGAACAACTCAAGTACGGCTTCCAGGTCGCGGCTCTCCGTGGGTTCGTTGTTAAGAATGTGATCCAGACGGTCGCGATTATGTTCCTCGCCTACCGCCTGGCCGGCTTTTTCGGCCTGCCGGACGTCCTCGTCCTCGTCCTGATCCTAATCGCCTTCTACATGTTCGTGACCATGCGGACTGTCACCGGCCGCCGGATCTACGCAGTCGGCGGCAACGTCAAGGCGGCGATGCTGTCCGGCGTCAAGACCAAGAAGATGGTCTTCCTGGTATTTATCAACATGGGCGTCCTGTCGGCCGTTGGCGGCTTGATCGCCGCCGCCCGTTTCAACTCGGCGACCCCGAAGGCCGGCGATGGGTTCGAGCTGGATGTCATCGCCGCGACGTTCGTCGGCGGTGCGTCGGCCTATGGCGGTATCGGGACCGTTGCCGGTGCCGTGATCGGCGCCCTCGTTCTGGGCATCCTCAACATCGGCATGGGCCTTATGGGTATCGGCATCGACTACCAGTTCGCGATCAAGGCCCTCGTCCTGCTCGGTGCCGTATTTGTCGACGTTCGAGGCAAGAACAGAGATTAACAATTGGCCGCGCGCCAAACTCGGGATCGGGCCGATCACCTACCGGGCACTGGTAGCTCGGCGGGACTGACTGCGGCGCAAGTGAGATGGCGGTTGCCGCCCCCTCGCTTAGCCGTGTACATGGCGGAGTCGGCCGCCCTCAGGAGCGTGTCGGCGTCTTCACCATTCTCCGGATAGAAGCTGATGCCGATGCTTACGCTTACCTTGAGGTGGTGTTTCTGGATGCTGAAGGGCCTGGCAAGAGTTTGCTCGACCTTCAGGGCGACTGCGTCGGCGCCGCGGTTCTCGCCACCTGTTTCCAGGATGATCA
>JAYUDR010000149.1:0-1743 GCA_043739665.1 Chloroflexota bacterium | reverse complement strand
ACCAGCGCCAGCGTCAACCCAACGAACGCGATCTGTCGGGCCATGATCGCCCTCACGATGGACTGCGCCGGGCATGCCCGGGTCACGGTATCAACCCTTCAACAGCGTCCGCAGCGCAGCCTTGACGCGATCCTCCAGGCCCACTCCAACGCTCAGGTCCGAGAGCGCCTCGCGCGAAGCCTGACGCGCCTCTCCGGCGGAATAGCCCAGAGCCAGCAGCGCGGCCACGACTTCCGACTCCCCGGCTGGCCCGCCTCCCGTGGCCCCACCCACGGAGACGCCCGCCGCCGCCACTTTCTCCTTGAGTTCCAGAACCACGCGGGCCGCCAGCTTCTTGCCGACGCCCGGCACCGCCGTCAATAGCGCCACGTCGTCAGATAGGATCGCCAACTGCAAATCACCGACCGGCCGCGCGCCCACGATTCCGAGGGCCACTTTCGGGCCCACACCAGTAACCGTCAGGAGGAGTCCGAAGAAGCCGAGTTCCTCAGGGTTGCGGAAGCCGTACAGCGCTTGCAGATCTTCCCGAATGACATGGTGCGTGAACAGCTTGAGCCGCCCGCTAACCGGCACCGCGGAGAGTACCGAAGGCGCCGCGAAGACGCGGTAGCCCACCCCTCCGACCTCGAGGATGAGCGAGTCGGCGAAGACGGCGCTGACGTGGCCGTCGAGAGATGCGATCACGAGCTCGTCTCCCTGGCGCGGGGATTCTCCCGGATTATGGCCTGGGCCACTCTTATGGAAAGACGATACGCCGCATCGGCTGCGAGGCCTTCAGCGGACAGTACCGTGTGGGATTATGGGGCCGCGGCGCACGCGAAGATGCCGCCGTTTCAGCGTCGGCTATCGCTGCTGGGCGCAGGTACGATCCGATTCGTGCCATAAGAGTGTCGGTGGCGCTAGATCGGAGAAACCGCCCAGGGTCGCTCGCTCCACTGACCCGGGGCCGCTCTCCGGGCAGCGGCCCTAGGAGGCCGTCTTGCGCTTCGGGGCGTGTGAAACATGGGCGTCGGGACCGACACCCAACCGCTCGCGACGGAGAGCCTCTCGCACGGCCTGTTCGTAGGGAGTGCGGCCGCTCGGCGGCGGTATGAGGGCGGATCTATCGAGCGGGCCGGTGGGAATCCGGCTGACCGAGCGCTCGCGGTTGGCGACGCAGATGGCGATGGCCAAGGCATCCGCTGCGTCGTCCGGTTCCGGCAATTCCGGCATTCCAAGGATCGCCTGAACCATGCGCTGCACCTGGTCCTTCGAGGAAGACCCGTATCCCGCCGTCGCGACCTTCACCTCGTTGGGCGTCGCCTCTCGAATTTCCAGCTTGTGCAGAGCCGCCGCCAGGAGGATGACGCCGCGGGCCTGGCCGACGGCGAAGGCCGTCTGGACGTTCTTGGTGAAGAACAGCCGCTCGACGCCCATGAGCTCGGGTGCATGCAACTCGATCAGGTCAGTTAGGGCCAGGTAGATGGACTCGAGGCGCTCAGGCAGGGGAAGATCGGATGGCGTCTTGATGACGCCGTAATCGATCGCCCGGAGGCGCGGACCTGTCCGCTCCACGAGCCCGTAGCCCAGCATTGCAACTCCCGGGTCTATGCCCAGGATGATCACGAGCCAACTTCGCTGGCGGCGAGGTTGGCTTTAACGAGATCCGCGAAGCGAATCTCGTACGAGTGGGCCTCGCTTGCGGCTACGTTGGCCCTTACCCGATCCGCTTCACGACACTCGTACGAACCGGCCGCTACTGCG
>JAYUDR010000148.1:0-1748 GCA_043739665.1 Chloroflexota bacterium | reverse complement strand
CGCCGCCCTCGACCTGGCGGACGTACTTGCTCAGGTGATTCTTGAGTTCGCGGATCCCGACGGTTGCCATCCCGGGCAATGTAGCCTCATGTGGCTACATCGTCAACCCACGTCAGTGTTGCCGTTGACGGCGTAGACGAGCCCCAGGCCCCAGATGTACTTGCGGTTAGCGTCGTCGATGGTCCCCGGCAGCCCGGCCGTCGGCTCCGGGGTTGTTCAGTGAGCAATGACTGACCCAAGCGATACGCGGCAAGACCCTGGACCAACCACGAGTCACGGACCGGAGTGCGACCCAAGCTAGTCCAGCCAGTCTCAACGGTCCGACCGAGATCCGGCGACATCTTTACGGGCACCGACTAGAGACACGAACACCAAAAGAGCCGACAAGGCAACGAAGACCAGAATTGGCAAGCTTCCTGGAACCGTCCCCTGAGAGCGCAAGTATCCAGCCATGCCCACGACTGCGAAGACCGAAGCTAGAACAGTTGACCCCAAGAACAAACGTCGACCGGGAGCCCTAATGAACAGAAATGCCGATTGCGTAAGGGCCACGATTCCCATGGCTGCAAAGAGAACAAGGGCCGTGGAGGCGAGCGCAGCTAGGATCAACGTGAACAGCAGCAAGCCGTACGCAACGACCATCCAGAGGAGGCCGGCGATGGTTGCAAAGAGTCGAGGCGTCACTGGATGATCCGCGAGCCCGGCTGATCGAGCCTTGCTCTCGCGAAGGCCAATGACGCTGGCGCTGCAACGGTCGGGCCCGGCCCGGACTGGCGAATCACTCCGAACCGGACCTGATCGTCATCGCGATTCCCCAGAGTGGGCGACTTCCACTACCTTGGACCCCTATGTAGTTCCCGCCGCCGGGCGATCATGAACGTACGCATCATGCTCCCAGAGGACGACTTCCGCGGAGGCGCCGCCGTTTACGAATGACCCACTAGCGAGGGGCTATGAGCACGGCAATTGTGGGTAAGTCGAAAACACTACGGGGGCTAGCGTCGTATACCTTCGACAAGGCCCGTCGGATGGCCGGGCTCTCAGACTGGGCGAGTCGGACCGAACCGTCACGGGTGATCGGTGGCATTGATCGATTCGGCCCTGAGCGTGCAGGGCTGGTGCGCAGGAACGTCGGTCTGGGGCGCCAGCTCCCCGTGGTCAGCCCCGATCTGATCAACCACAGCGATCAGACGCCTTTGACCCGGCCGCCGGGGCACGGCGGGGCGGCTCAGCCGCGGGCAGCGACCTCGGTGAGCATGCGGGCGGCCTGGTCGCCGCGGATCTGGCGGATGTCCTCTTCGTACTTGAGGACGACACCCAGGGTGTCATCGATGAGGGCCGGCGTCAGTTCGCGGGCGCCCAGCGACAGGAGCGCGGCGGCCCAGTCCAACGTCTCGGCGATGCCCGGCACCTTGGTCAGGTCCGCCTCGCGCAATCGATGGACAAAGCCGACGACCTCGGTGGCGAGCTTCTGTGGCGCCTCGGGGACGCGGGCGAGGACGATCTCGTACTCCTTCTGGGCGGTCGGGTAGTCGATCCAGTGATAGAGGCAGCGGCGCTTGAGCGCGTCATGGACCTCTCGCGTCCGGTTGGAGGTGAGGATGACCCGCGGTGGCTGCGCCGCCTTGATCGTGCCGATCTCCGGGACCGTGACCTGAAAGTCGGACAGGATCTCCAGGAGGTACGCCTCGAACTCCTCGTCAGCCCGGTCGATCTCGTCGATGAGCAGGACCGGGGCCACGCCGTCG
>JAYUDR010000147.1:0-4892 GCA_043739665.1 Chloroflexota bacterium | reverse complement strand
TCGGCAACCTGGGCCTGTCGCCAGGCGTTGCCCAGTTCCACGGCCACGAGCGGCTCCACGAAGAGGGTCTGACCGCTGCCCGAGGCGTCGTGAACGATGCCCTTGACCCGACCCTTGGCGTCGGCGCGGATCGGGATTACGTATCGGCCGCTCCGCAGGGTGACGATCGGCTCCTGAAGGGAGTTGCCCAGCTCGCCGGAGTGGATGAACTGGTCGAGGCGGGTTCGGAGCCGCTCGAACGCCACACGTACCGCCCGGCGCAGGCCGCCGAGTCGTGGCGACGCGGTATCGAGCAACTCTCCTGTGGGGTCGAAGCTGCGCTGGAGCACGTTCCGCAGGTTGGGCAGGCCGTGTATCTGCCTGGACAGCTCGTGCAGAAGCGGTCGACGGTCGCCGCCCAGGGCGTCCCCAAGCCTCGTCGCGGCTTCGAGCGTCGCTGCAATGTCGAGGAAATGGGCCGGATCCAGGCGCCCGCCTCTGGCCGCTCTCTCGATCCAAGGCCCGATGTCCTTGGCGCCGCCAATGCCGGCTCCGGGATTCCCCGACAGAAAGGCGCGCGCCTGGGACGTCTCGTCCAAGCCACGTCTGACAATGACGGCGTCGGACGACGGCGTCAGGGCCTCGGCAAGGCGGCGACCGGGACCAAACCCGGTGGCGTTAGCCAGTCGATCCCGAACGAGCGGGAACTCGAGAAGCGTCTGGGAGCGCTCGTCAAGGCCGTTCGTCTGTAAGGCATCGGCGAGTTCGCGGATGGTCACGCGGTGGCCTCTGTCCGGCTCGTGGCGTTCCGACCACGCCTCGAAACGGCCGCGCTGCCCGCCACGAAGAACCGCCAAGGCTGACTCAGCCAGGGTTCCGGCGAGTAGCCGATCCCGATTCGCGGCCCGGTGGCGACCGTGAGCGGCCCGTCGCGGGGTGGGGCCGCCTCGAGCCGCAGGTCCGAGTTTCCGTCGCACATGTCAATGCCGTCATGACTGCGGTCGATCGAGAATGCAGCGCACACGAGGCCCGGGCCCGAAGCAAGACGTGAGGCCGGCAATCCTTCGATCTGCCGCCGCGTCCGGTCGGCGTCGGCCGCGGCACTGCGGCTGGGCCGAGATAGTGCCGATCGGATCCGGGCCAGGCGCATCTCGGCCTCGCCCTCGACCGGCTCGACCGCACGCACGAGCAACGCCGCGGGGCGGCCGGAGGCCTCGGTGACGATGTTCAGACAGTGGTACATACCGTAGACAAGGTACACGTAGGCGACTCCGGGCGGCCCGAACATGACGGCGTTGCGTTTGGTGCGGCCCAAGTGGGCGTGCGACGCCATGTCGTCGAGGCCGACATACGCCTCCACCTCGACAATTCGGCCGACACGCCGTCCTGAACCGCTGCCACGGATCAGAAGCACGCCCAGCGCCAGCCGCGCGGCATCCAGAGTCCCGGCGGCCAGGATGTCGCGTGCAAACGGGCGGTCAATCATTGGCATTCATCTGCATTCGCCGCGCTCTGGAGAGTGAACCGTGCCGCCCTGGCTGTGCCGATGAATCTCGCCCTGGCCTCAGGGGAACAGCGAGACGAGGTCGGACGGCAGCAGGAATGAGAAGACGTGCATGAAGGGCGGAGCCACTACGTCCCGGATCGCCCCGGCGATGTGAGACTGGTGAACGATCAGATCCTGGGCGTCGCGCAAGGGCGTCACATCACCCGACTGCGCCGGCGGCAGGATGCTTGAATTCAAGATGACCACTGCCATGGTCAAGAGGAGCATGCCCTGCGTCAGGCCTAGCAGACCACCGACGGCATCGTCCACGATCGGGTGCTTGGCGTAGATCTCAGTCCGATTATAGAAACCCTGGATGACGATGGAGGAGACCGCGGCGCCCACCAGGAAAATGATCACGAAGGCGAGTAGACGGCTGTACCCAAGGTCGAATTGGCGCCAATTCTGGGCCAGGTAGTCCCCTACAGGGTCGCGCAGATTGGCGGCCACCAAAAAAGCGAGCACAAACGACAGGATCCCCAGGATCCGCCGGATCGCCCCCTGCATTACACCCAAGATGAAGAAGCCAAAGAACCCAAGAAGGATACCGATGTCAACGATTGGTGCGCTCTTCAGGAAACCGAATATATCCAAAGCCGTCCTCCGCCGCGAGCGGTGACATCCGACCGAGAGGTCGGCAACCAGAAACTAGGTTAGCAGCGGCGAAGGCGAATCGGCAACGCTATGCGCACCTTCTAAGCGGACTCCGCCGGCGAAATGTGACCCACCGGGGCGTTGCCAACCAAACCTGGGTTCAGCTCCGAATGCGAGCCCCCAGATCGGCCTCGATACCGGACCGGACCTGCGCCAGGGCAGCGTCAACCTCGGTCTCGGTCAGGGTGCGATCGAGCGCTCCAAACACGAGGCGGTAGGCCAGGCTCTTTTCCGTGGCCACAAGGGGCACGCCGCGATACATATCGAACAGCGACACCCGCCTCAGCAGCCCGCCGGCGTGACCCATCACAGAGGCCTCGACCTCGGCAGCAGCCCGGCCGTTGTCTACGATGACCGCCAGATCGCGTTCCACTTCCGGGAATCGTGGCATGGGCTGGACGCGGACGTCCGGCAACTCACCGCTCGAGAGCCCCTGGACTGCCACCTCAGCCACGACAACCCGGCCGCTGCGCAGATCCCACCTGGCGATCACGTCCGGATGCAGCTCAGCGACGCGTCCGCCGAGGGCTCCACCCTCAGACTTGGCCACGACGGTGAGGGCGCGGCCGGGATGCAGCGGCAAGCCCCGCTCGTCAGGGCTGTAGACCGGCATCGGCAGCCGCAGTCGGCGGCACAGCAACTCCACCAGGCCCCTGGCGTCGTCGAGGTCATAGGCCCGTGCGGTGTGGTTCCAGCCGGGCGGAATGGCACTGCCGGCCAGGAGGAAGGCCAGGCGGTCCCACTCGTGCGGCTTGCCGTCGGCGGTCCCGTAGCCCTTGCCGATCTCAAAGATGGCAACGGACTCGCGGCCATGCCGTTCGTTGAGAGCAAGAACCCCGAGCAGGCTCCCGATCAGATGCCGTCGCAGCACGGAATGCTGGGCCGACAGCGGATTCGTGACGCTGATTGGCTGCCCAAGGGACGGCCCGTCAGTGACGATTGCCCGGTCTGGGCGCAGCCCCGACTCGTCATCCTCCGGCCAGGCCAGGGCCGCCTCATCGACGGGCGCGACGAGGGCGTGGGTAACCACCTCGCTCACACCGGCGCCGGCCATTGTTTCGCGGATAGCGTCCCTCACACGCAGGGGTGAGTGCCTGTAGGCGGGCATGATCGTTTCGGGCAAATGCGCGGGAGTCGTTTCGTAGCCGCGGATGCGAGCCACCTCCTCAGCCACGTCCGCCTCGACGGCCAGGTCGCGACGCCACGAAGGCACCACGGCCAATAACACATCCTCGCCACCCGGATCGACGACGAGGGGCATCGGCTCGACGGCCACTTGAATGGCCGTCCCGGCAGGCGCGGCCTCGGTCTCGATGCCCACGCGCTTGAGCAGGTCACGCTGATCCGCCGTCGGGATCGCGGCGCCGAGAAGCCTGCTTACGCGGGCCGGTCGGAAGGCCAGGCGTGCAGCTTCGGGTTCGACTGAAGCGGTGTCTACCCTGCCTTTGGCGCAACTGCCGCCCGCCCAGGCCAGGCTGAGCTGGGCCACGCGGTCGGCGCCAATGCGGGCCAGCCGGAACTCCTGGCCCTTCTCGAAACGCAGGCTGGCCTCCGAACGCAGAGCGTACCGGTGGCCTGTTCGACGAATGCTCACCGGGTCGAAGATGGCCGACTCGATCGCGATTTCGGTCGTGGAATCGGTGATCTCGCTATCGGCGCTGCCCATAACCCCGGCGATACCGATCGGTCCGTGAGGGTCGGCGATGATCAAGGTATCGGTCGTTAGCTCGCGAGTGATGTGGTCCAGGGTTTCGAGCCGCTCCCCGGCCATCGCGCGCCGGACAATGATCCTGCCGTCATGGAGGGCGGCGCCGTTGAACGTGTGCGTGGGCTTGCCAAGTTCGAGCATCACGTAGTTCGCTGCGTCCACAACGTTGCTCACGGGCCGCATGCCGGCGGCCTGGAGGCGCATCTGGATGGCATCCGGTGAGGGGCCAATCTTCGCGCCGCTGATCCAGCGCCCGACGAAACGGCTGCAAAGCTCAGGCTCCCTGATCTCGACCTTCAGCCGATCCGTGACCGGCCCGCCGGTCTCCGCGACCGTGATAACGGGCCAGCGAATGGTCCCGCCCGTGGCAGCCGCAACCTCTCGCGCCAGGCCGATCAGGCACAGAGCGTCGCCGCGATTCGGCTTAACGTCTACGTCCAGCACGACATCGGCGTACAAATCGGAGAGTTGCACGCCCAGCCGAGTCGCAGGCGGCAGGATCAGGATGCCTTCCGCATCGCTCGTGATGTGTAGCTCGTCTCCCGAGCAGAGCATGCCCTCAGACGCAATGCCCATCTTCTCCGTACGCTCGATGCGGCGGTCGCCGGGCAGCACCGCGCCGGGCAAAGCCACCGGGACGCGCTGGCCAGGGGCGATGTTGTGGGCTCCGCAGACGATGTGCAGCGGCTCCCCAGAGCCGATGTTTACCGTCGTTAGCTGGAGCCGATCGGCGAAGGGATGCTTCTCGACCGTGAGCAGCTCCCCAACGACGACGGAACGCCAATCGGCGCCCCACTGTTCGATGCCCTGGACCTCCATGCCAAGGAGGGTGAGGCGTTCGGCCAACTCTTCGGGAGTCTGCTGGATGTCTACGTACTCGCGCAGCCAGCTCAGTGGAACTCTCATCGGAACTGCTCCAGGAAACGCAGGTCGTTCTCCAGGTAGTAGCGCAGGTCCGGAACGGAGTGGCGCAAGTTGCTGATGCGTTCGACGCCCATGCCGAAG
>JAYUDR010000146.1:0-4908 GCA_043739665.1 Chloroflexota bacterium | reverse complement strand
AGCGCGCCTGCGACAAGGATCCGGTGGCGGTGAAGGAGCCGGCCTCCGGGTCGTACAGCTCGGCCGAGACCGTCGTCTTCTGCGAGCTGTCGTCAAAGCCGCCGACGATGAGCACTCGAACGCCGCCGTCGCCCCGGACGGTAGTTGCCGTGTGTCCCATTCGTGGCTGGACCATAGATCCCGTCGGGCTGAAGGTGCCGCTGCCCGCTTCGTACAGCTCTGCCGAACTGAAGGATCGGTTCTCGCTGGTTGCGTGCCCTCCGGCGACAAGGACTTTGCCGTCCGGCAGCAACGTTGCCGTGTGGCCGTCGCGGGCGGTTGTCATCGTTGCGGTCGCGGCGAAAAGGGCTGTGCCGGAAGTTGGGACAGGCGTGGCCGGTCCGATTTGGATTGGAGTCTCCAGAGCCTCCGGGTTGGGATTGGTCGATATCGCCGGAGTCGCGCTTTGGTCAGGGTCGATGGAGGGCGGTGGCTTCTCGCCGGCGGAATGCGTAAACACCACCACGCCTACAAGCGCCACAACCAGAAGGGCCATGACGCCCTCAGCGCCGGCCCGAGCGCGGACCGAGGCAGTGCCCCATTTGCGAGCCGAGATGACGCTGACAACGGCCATTCCGGCAAGGAAAACCAGGGCCGCGACGAGTGGCGCGATGAGCCCCATCAGAGCACCGGCCGCTAAGCCCAGAACCAGCAACCCGGCGACGACCTCTAGCCCCAGATTGACAACAGTGCCGAGTTCCTGAACCCTCAAACCACCATGGCGACTGCCGTTGTACATCGGCTCATGTTAGCCAGACAAGGGAGTCGTCGACGCCGATTTGCGCACGGTTGACGCTTCTGCGGTTTGTCGCCGTATACCCGACGAGGGCGGTGGAGTTGCCGGGGTTGCGAGTGCGGCGGGCGCTTTCCCTGGAACAGCGGCTTGTCGGGAATCTCGAAACTCGGCTACCGTTTCGGGGATGGCAACTCCAGACCAAAGGGTGAGGCTGCGGCAGACGGGGCCCACCTACCGCGCCTCCAGCGCGGCTCCAAATCGTGACCCATTCGTTTCGGAGCCTTCGTGGCGAGAGTCGGCCGCCCCTCGGCGTGGCCGCGGCGGTCCCGAGATTCTGGTGGGAGTCGGGATCGCCATAATCGTCCTCCTCGTTGTCTTCGTGTCGGGCGCCATCGACGCCACAAACACGACGCTTGTGACAATGGGTTTCGACCCGGACCGCGCGCAACTCATCACGTCTCTCCTGATCGGAGCTATCGCGGCAGCCGCGGTGACTCTGGTGACCGGACGGTTCGGCCTGGCCACGACGCTGGGCTTCGTCGTCGTCGGTGTCCTGTTCATCGTGACCTTCATGGTCGAGACTCAGGGCGCCCTGGCTGCGAATGGGGTCGACGGGGCGTTCGACCTTGGAGGCTGGCTCCTCACCGTTCTCACGTTGATCGTCATTGGACTTACTGCTGCATGGGCCGGTGCCGCGCTCGCCTCGACGGCCCGTCCATCGATTCTCCAGGCAGCGGCCGTGGTGCGAGATGCCGTTCGGCAACGGCGGCGAGTCGAGCGCCGAGCGCTGCGCTATCCGCTGACGGTGCTGCTCGTCCTGGGCCTCCTGGTCGTGACCGTGCCCGCCTTTGGCGACCTCGTCAACTACGCGCCCGACTCGCTGATGAGGGGCGGTGCTCCGCAGTTGAATGCCGTGGCCACGGCCGCCTCCCCTGAACCGGCGTCCAACCCGCAGGCATCGTCGGGCCCACCGGTCGACCAATCCACGCCCACGCCCACCCCGGCGTCGCAAGGCCCAACGTCCGCGGCGAGTCAGTTCACTCGCCCCTGGCTCGCCTGGCTGCCGACGGGAGCCGGACGTATTGGTTCCACGAGCATGGCCGCGCCTTGGACGGGCGGGAAGGCCTCGGCTGTTGACGTGACCGTCTACACACCGCCGGGCTACGACCCGGCCGGAACGAGGCGCTATCCGGTCTTATACGAGGTACCGACCAGCTACCGCCTGTGGGGCGGGGCGACGAACGTGAAGGCCGCGCTGGACACTCTCATCGGCTCCGGCTCCATCCCGGCGATGATCGTTGTCTTCGTCGACTCGGCCGGGGGCCCTTTTACCGATACGGAATGCGCCGACTCGCTAGATCGGCGACAGTGGTATGACACCTTCGCGGGAGTGACGATGGTCGGGTGGATGGACGCTCACTACAAGACCATTGCCCGGCCGGCGGCCCGGGCGATCGCCGGCATGTCCGAGGGTGGTTACTGCGCCGCCATTCTGGCGCTTCGCCATCGCACTGTATTCGGCACGTCGGTCTCCTTCTCCGGCTACTTCCAGGCGGGCGCTGCCGGGGTCAACTCGGCGGCAGTCTTCGGAGGCGACAAGGCACTCCTCGCGGCTTACTCGCCCACAACGGTTGCGGGCCAGCTGGACGCAGCGGCCCGGGCCCGACTCTACTTCATCATCGTCGCCAAACCGGACCAACCTGAATACGGCCCCCAGGCCGCCGCATTCGAAAGGGTTCTGGCCGGCGCCGGCTATCGCTATGACGCGATCGCATCGTCCGAGCCACACGGCTGGCCCCAGGTCAGGGACAACTTCCCCATCGCAGTTGAGGCATGGTCGGCTCGAATGGTTGCGACAGGCGTCTTCTGACGTTTGACGCGAGTAGTGCCGGGCAATTATCCTTGTCCCAACCGGCGATGGCGTCCGCCTAGATGCACCGTCCAGTGCGTCTGAACCGCCCGCAAGGGCTGATGGCTCCTGGGTACCCCGATACCTGGGGGCTTTTTTGCAGCCTGCGGACGGAGGCAAGGCGTGGACAACATCTATCTGGTGGCTGCCGCGTGGATGGCGATCGGGCTGGCGGCCAGTCTCGTGTCGATCCGGGTCGGGATCTCGGTGGCACTCATCGAGATCGGGTTTGGCATCCTGGGGGGCAACTTCGCCGGACTGCACACGTCGCCCTGGATCGACTTCCTGGCGACGTTTGGCTCAGGCTTGCTGACATTCCTCGCCGGCGCGGAGATCGATCCCGGGTCGCTCCGCCGGCACATCAAGGCCAGCCTGGCCATAGGTGCCGTCTCGTTTGCGGCGCCGTTCGTGTGCGCCTTCGCCTTCGCCTACTACGTCGCGGGCTGGGACCTAAGGGCGGCCGAGATCGCGGGCGTCTCGCTTTCGACCACCTCGGTCGCTGTCGTGTACGCGGTCATGGTCGAGTCCGGGCTGGCGGAAGTGGAACTCGGCAAGCTCATCCTCGCGGCGTGCTTCATCACCGATCTCGGGACCGTGCTTGCCCTGGGCGTGCTGTTCGCCAGCTTCAGTCCACTGCTGCTGTTGTTCATCGTGGTGACGGCGGTGGCGCTGTACTTCCTGCCCCGCTGGCTGCGCTGGCTCATCGGGGCTGTCCCGAACCGTGTCTCGGAACCCGAGATCAAGTTGATCTTCCTGGTGCTTTTCCTTCTCGGTGGATTGGCCACGCAAGCCGGCAGTGAGGCTGTCCTTCCGGCCTACCTGGTTGGGCTAGCGGTCGCCGGAGTCTTCGTCCGCGACCGGGTGCTCGTCAACCGGATGCGGGCGATCGCTTTCTCGCTCCTGACGCCTTTCTACTTCATCAAGGCCGGGCTGTTCGTCTCTCTGCCGGCCGTAGCTGCTGGGGCGGGCCTCATCGGCGCCTTTCTCGCCGTGAAGCTGGCGGCAAAGGGAGTGGGAGTCTGGCCCACGGCGAAGGCGTTCGGCTTGCCTGTGCGCGAGACCAACTACACGACGCTGCTGATGGCCACCGGGCTCACGTTCGGCACGATCTCTGCGCTGTACGGCCTCACCAACCACATCATCGGACAGGACGCATACACGATCCTCGTAACGACGGTCATCCTCAGCGCCGTCGTCCCAACCGTCATTGCGACGACCTTCTTCGAGCCCAGGCAGCGGACCAAGATCGAGTCCGAAGAGGTCGAGGCAGCGGAGGAGATCGACGCAGGGCCAGTGATCCATCGTGCGCCCCACGGTGAGCTGCCGACATCGGCGAGCGGTTTGGCAGCTGGACTTGAGGCGGAATGATCTACCGGCCCCTACGGCCCGCCTTCAGTCGCGCCGCCAGAGGTCCGCGATAGGCTCGCCGCGCACGGCAATGGCTGCCACTTGCTCTACTCGCGCGGCTCGGGTTTGGGGGCGCTTGGCCTGGTAGACCCAGGCCAGGGCCGACCTCCGGACCGAGGCAGAGCTTGTGTCGAAATGCTCGCGCGCCCCGGGCCCGGCGGCGAGGGCGGCGGCGAGGTCGTCAGGCACGACTAGCGCATCTATGGCGTCGAGTGAATTCCAGGATCCGTTGGCCTGGGCGATCGCAATTGCTGCGCGGCCCGCCTCAGTCATGAGGCCGGCAGCCTCGAGCCGGGCCACGCGCTCCTTGTTGCCTCTTGCCCAGGTGCCCTTGGGCCGACGAGGCGCGAACCACTCCTTCGTCCTCTCGTCATCGACCCGATTGACCACGCCGTCGATCCAGCCGAAACAGAGCGCCTCCTCGACGGCTTCCTCGTAGGCGACTGTCGGCCTGGTGGCCTGCTTCTTCCAGGTGATCAGCCACACCCCTGCCGAGGTCCGGTGGTTCGCCGCCAGCCAGGCCCGCCACTCGGCCCGGCTCGCTGGTTGGATCGCAGGCTTCTGGTCCACGGCGGAATTGTCCATGATCGGCAAATCCGCGGCGCCTTTTCAGCTGCCGAAGGTGAAGGCGTAGGCGCGGGCGCCTGGGGCGTTGAACGTGATCGTCACCGTGCCGCGTGCCGCAGTCGACAAATGGACGAGGTGGTAGAGCCTGGCCGAGCCAACGGTCAGCGAGCCGTCGGCGGCCACGTCTTCAGTCCCTTTGGCGCCGTCAGCGCCGGTAACCTTGACTGTGACCGGCACCGCTGAGTCTGCC
>JAYUDR010000145.1:0-1781 GCA_043739665.1 Chloroflexota bacterium | reverse complement strand
CAACGACCGGCGCCGTACGAACGACCGGCGCCGTACGAACGACCGGGCAAGGATGGCGAACCGGCGATTCTTCTGCGGGTCGGGACACTAGCGCGATGATCGGAATGGGGCAGGAAGTCGCGTTCCGCGCCCAGCGTCGCGCCCAGCGTTCCGCGGGCCACAGCCCGCTTTGGTCGCTCGCCACCGCGCCGGCCACTTAAACGAATGCGGCGCCGGGCCCAAAGCTCGACGCCGAGATTGTTCGTTTGCCGGCCCTTGCCGGCTGGGTTACTGGTCTGCCCGCGAAAGCGTGCGCTGGCAGCGAGTGCACATCAGAGTCTTGACCGACTGGCCTTTGACCTGGATGGTCGTCTGCTGAAGGTTCGGGCGGAATCGGCGATGCGCGCGGACCTTGTTCATCCCGGACGACTGCGCGTTGAAGCCGTCCATGGAAACCTTGCCGCAAACGGCGCAGGATCGAGGCATAGTGCCCTCTCGAATACTTGCTCGGAATGCACGGCCCCGACCGGGACCTAGCCGGGCGGTATGATAGCACACCGTTTACCCTGCCCCGGCTGGAGGTCGTCTCAACAAATGCCCGAGCGTTCGGTGGCCGGCAAATCGATCGTAACGCGTCGAGCCATCGTTGACATCGTCCGGACCGCAGTTCAGAGCAGCTACGGCGTGACCGGCTTCGCCGATGCGTCGCTGGCGCGGCGGCTGTTGCGCTGGATTGGCCTCAACAGGTCCGGGATCAGGCTGTCCAAGGACGGGGGCCTGCATTTGGACCTGTACATCACGGTGGCCTTCGGCGTGCCCGTGGCGGAGGTGGCCCGTCAGGTTGACTCGGCCGTCAGGTATTCGCTGCGCCACTATGTCGGGGCCGAGGTTGCGGGCGTGGCAATCCACGTCGATGGCCTGCACTACCAGCCGACGGCGATCGAAAGGGCGGAAGCGATCGAGCGGACCGACACTGTCGAGCGCGTTGGCCGAGACGACAATCGATCGGTCGACGAGGCCGACATGCGAGGCGCGGCGGCACGGCCCGCAGCCGGCCTGCCTGCAGCCAACAGACCTGCGGCCGACGGGGCGAAGGCATCGAGGAAGCGCAAGCCTAGATGACCACGCGAGCCAATCGATGACGCGCCGAGCCGGCGACGGGGCGGGGCTTCTGGCCGCCTTCCGTGCCGCGGTCGAAAACCTGGCAGGCCATGTCGACGAGGTCGACGCCCTCAACGTCTTTCCTGTCCCGGACGGCGACACCGGTAGCAACATGCTGGCCACAGTTCGAGCGGCGCTGGCCGAGGCTGAGGCGGTCGACGATCCGTCGGCTGATCGGGTGGCTCAGGCCATCAGCTTTGGGGCACTCATGGGGGCGCGCGGCAACTCGGGCGTGATTTCCTCGCAGATCTTCCGAGGCATGGCCGACGGACTCGGTGGCAAGCATCGCTTCAGCGGGGCCGACCTGGCGCACTCTCTGACGCAGGGAGCCGCCACGGCCTACAAGGCTGTGGCCAAACCAGTCGAAGGCACCATCCTTACAGTCGTTCGGGAGGCGGCGGCAGCAGCCGTCAGCGCCGCCGATGCGGGCGGGGATCTCGAGGATGTGCTCACCGCGGCGGTGGGCGGGGCTCATGAGGCGGTGGCCAAGACGCCGTCGCTCCTGCCCATCCTGCGCGACGCCGGCGTCGTCGATGCAGGCGGTGAGGGTCTGTACCGACTCCTGCAGGGTGCGCTGCAATATCTTGTGTCCCGCGCTCCGGCCGAGGTTTCGGGCATGGACTCCGTGGCAGGTGCGGGTA
>JAYUDR010000144.1:0-1782 GCA_043739665.1 Chloroflexota bacterium | reverse complement strand
CGGTTCGAAAAAGAGGGTTCAGGCTCCTTGATCTTAATCGCTCGGCCCGACCCCGGTCCAATGAAAGGGTGCGCCAACAGATTCTGGGGGGTCAGTTGGGAGACGCCCAATAAAGGTCCCAATGAGCACTGTACGTAAGGCAACACAACTCAGCCATCTTGTTGACGTTCTCGACCCGCCACCGGGCGCCGGTCTGTTTGAGTCGGCGGCCGACCAGGTTCTTGGCGGCCCCCTCGACCATCCCGCTGCCGATCGACTGCCCCGTGTGCAGCCGATGGCAGTAGTTCAGCCGCCCGGTGTGTCCCGCGAAGTAGCCCGTCAGCGCGCCCAAGGCCGCGTGCCCCGCCAGTTCGGGGACCTTCGTCAGAGTCGCCCCGATGTGGTCGCAGAGCCCGGACCAGCCGTCGGACAGCAACAGGCTGCGGCCCTCCTGAAGCCAGATCGACGCGGCGGGCGTCCCCTCGCCGAAGAGGCCTTTGCCCGCGTCGGCGATGTGTTCGGCGGCGTGGTAAATGTCGAGGACCTGGGGGCCGTCGCCGAACTGCTGCTTCGCCGCGTTCCAGATCCACCCGGCGCCGTCCCCCAGGACGGTGATCGTGGTCAGGTCGGCGATCCCGAGGCGGTCGGCCCATTGGCGCCAATGGGGGGCGAAGTCGTCGATCGGCTCGATCGCCGCGAACGCCATCCGGATCGTCGGCGCTGGCAGGTGGCGCTTGTCCCATTCCGCCGAGGTCGCAGGCTCACCCCGTTCGCGGCGGGCGAAGATCCCGATCTTCATGTCCCGCCAGCCTTCGGTCGTGTTGACCTTGGCGGCATCGGTCTGGAACTCGACGTCCCCGGCCGCAGAGGCGAAGGCCTCAGCAACGGCCGGCGAATCGGCCCGGAAGTCGGCGATTTGCTTGGCCTCCGCGCGGCACGCCCGGCGGATCGTTTCGTCGCTGACTTTCCAGCCACAGCACGCGGCCAAGAGTCGCTCGGCGATGGCGAAGGAGTTCTGCCCCGCGAGCAAGCAGACCAACCGCGTGGCCTGTCGTGTGAGATACCCATCCACACCAAGAATGCGATCCGCGAAGTAGCCCCTCAGACCACAGGCCTTGCAGGCGAAATAGGCACGCCAGAGCACGACCTTGCCCAGCGCGGTCATCACCGTTTTGGACGCGCTGCCCTTGTGCTCTGCCGCCGCTTCACACGGACAACACCGGGCAGAGCCGTTTTTTTTTCCGCGGATTCCACCCGGGATTGGAGGGTCGATTCCAGCACCCTCCTCAAGAAATCACGGCCGTTGCCGAGCAAGAACGACTCACAGCGGTCGATCATCTGTCCTTGTGGGGCAGAATCGGCCGCCGATTCCAACTCCTTGGCCAGGACAAAGGCCTGCTCAACGATGAGCCGCTGCACCGGGGTGAGGGAATCGAGATCGGAAGGGAGCATGGGTGCATCCTCCTTGAAAGAAGATCCGTCCGTACCGAGACCCGCTTTATAACCGTTACGGAGACGCACTACCAGAATCCGTTGGCGCACCCAACGGAACGACGCCCAGCAGGCTCCAGAGGTTCCGCTTTAGAATCCCTAACCCAAGACCTTTCAATGATTTGTGCCGGCCGTCGGCGTCTGATTCACTCCGGGCCGGACCTGATCTGGAGTCGAACAAATTCCCGCGACGGGGTGCCGGCCCTGAAGGGAGCTCTCTCATGGCGACGTTGTGCTTCGTGACGACCTGCATGGGCCGGCTTTCCGCCCTGCGAGAGACGCTGGGCAGCATGACCTCGCAGCCCGGCTGCT
>JAYUDR010000143.1:0-1784 GCA_043739665.1 Chloroflexota bacterium | reverse complement strand
CGTTGACGACAGTGAAACGATCGGCGAGTTTGCCGGCGGCTGCCGCCTCGAGCAGCAAGCGATAGGCCACCACAACGTCGCGAACGTCGGTCAGGTCTCGGCGCACGTCGATGTTGCCCGCAGGAATCGTCGTCGCCTGCCCTCTCTTCACGGCCATGACCCGCTGGGCCATCGCGGGGACGACGAAAACCGGGCGCTGCCCGGGCCCGGTGTGGTTGAACGATCGCGTCACGATGACCGGGAAGCCGTAACGGGCGGCGGCTTCGGCGGCGACACCCTCCTGGGCCACCTTGGACAGCGAGTAGGAGCTGTTCGGGGCGGACGGCGCATCCTCGCGCAGGGGCAGATCCTCGGGACGAGGCGTGCCGTACACATCCGCCGAGCCACTCACGAGGACCGGCGGTCGGATGCCTACCTGGCGCAGGGCCTCGAATAGCGCCACCGTACCGCCGACATTGACGCGAAAGGCCTCCGCCGGATCGTCCCCGGCGTCGGGCGCGAACGCCATTCCGGCCAGGTGGATGACCGCGTCCGGAGGGCCGGCCGGGTGATCAAGCCAGCGGGCTACGGCAGATTGATCCGCAATATCGAGCGTCTCGGGGCCGGGCGCGCCCACCACCTGGTGGCCATGGCCGCGAAGTTCCTTCTCCAGCCACCGGCCCACGAAGCCGGTCGCGCCGGTGACGAAGACCCGCATCTGATGTCAGGCGTGGCTGGTGGGGAGAGCCACGTCGTAGCGCGGCACCGAGCGCCCCTTCAGGCGAGCGACATCGGCGTCGACCATCATCCTCACCAACTCCTCGAAGCCGACCGTGGGCTCCCAACCAAGTTGGACTCTGGCCTTTTCGGCGTTGCCCAGCAGGTGGTCGATCTCCGCGGGTCGAAAGAGACGTTCGTCGGTAACGACGTACTTCTCATAGTCCAGACCGACATGCTCGAAAGCCAGGCGGCAAAGATCCCGGACGGAATGGGCGATTCCCGTGGCGATAACGTAGTCGTCGGGTTCAGGCTGCTGCAGCATTGCCCACATGGCGCAGACGTAATCACCCGCGAAACCCCAGTCGCGCTGACTGTCGAGATTGCCCATTTTCAACTCTGTGGCGAGGCCAAGATGGATGCGGGCCACGCCGTCGGACACCTTGCGCGTCACGAACTCCAGGCCGCGCCGAGGTGATTCGTGATTGAACAGGATGCCTGAGACCGCGTATATGCCGAAGCTCTCGCGATAGTTGACGGTCAGGAAATGGCCGTAGGCCTTGGCCACGCCATAGGGACTGCGCGGATGGAATGGAGTCAGTTCGGTCTGCGGAATCTCGCGGACCTGGCCGAACATCTCGCTGGAGGAAGCCTGATAAAAGCGGATGGACGGATCGACCTGGCGGACGGCTTCCAGCATGCGCGTCACCCCCAGTCCGGTGAACTCGCCCGTGAGAACGGGCTGGTTCCAGGACGTCGGCACGAAGCTCATGGCGGCCAGGTTGTAGACCTCCGCGGGCTCGGCCGACTGAATCGCCGCGACCAGCGAGGCCTGGTCGAGAACGTCACCCTGGACAAGCTCAATGCGGTCGAGAAGGTGCTCGATACGCTCCATCGCACCTGTGCTGGACCGGCGAGTCATCCCGACTACTCGATACCCCTTCTCGAGTAGGACCTCGGCCAGATACGAGCCATCCTGACCAGTGATACCGGTGACTAGGGCGGTCTTCATGCTCGGGAGTATAGGCAATTTGCGCGCCCCGTCGGGCGGCTATCCTTCCATCCTGCCCAGCCGCGACAACAAGGGG
>JAYUDR010000142.1:0-4961 GCA_043739665.1 Chloroflexota bacterium | reverse complement strand
CTGCGTCGTGGAGGGGAGAGACCAGGCCGTGCTGTCGACGCTGGCCGCCACCGGTGTGCATCGCGTATGGCGGAGAACCAGCGGCCTTGACGAAAGCGTCGACCAACTGGTCCTCGTACAGCTCCGGGTCCGACGTGGGAGACCACCAGATGCGGGCCTTGCCCAAGTCTTTGAGGGTCTTGAGCCAGTAACCGGCCGGCTGCGGGCGCCGCTCGCCGAGAGGGGTCTTGTACATGCCGCCAAGGCGGGCCGCTACGGACTTCAGGCTCGATCCGATGTATAGGATCGCCTGATCGGGCAGCCAGAACGAGGCCAGGCGAGTCTGCAGCTCCTTGACCGTGGGCTGCTTGCCGTCCAGGCGCAGGTCCGGCGCGCGGGAGAGCCACTCGCGAATGGCGTTCGGGTCGATGGAAACCTTGGGCTGCGGGGCTGGCAACTCAACTATGAAGACGCCTGGGCCGCTGCCGATCACCGGCCGACCCCACAGGATTGGGCCCTCGACCTGGAGGCCATTTGCCAGCAGCAGGTCGCGGCCGCTTAGGAGAGGGGCGGGGGATGATGATGTCGTCACACGTGAACCGTGCCTTCCTGGTGTCCTGTTGTCAAACGCACGCCTCGGCGGCCGCCGGCTGAGGAATGAAGGCCCCGGCGAAAGCCGGGGCCTTCGAGCGTTTGGTCGAAGTTGAACTACTTGGCGAGGGACGGATCCTCGGGCACCGGGATGCCCAGCAGGAGCGGAAGCCCCTCTCGGTTCGTGTAGATCGGGCGGTAGCGATCGGTGTTGTACATCGAGGGGATGTCGACCGCGCGGGGGCCCTGGTCCGGGTTCGGCAGCGGGGAGTGGCTGTACTTGCCGCCGCGAATAGCGACCATTCGGCCGCTCACGCCGTCGGCGATCAGGTTCATGGCCACGTTGGCGAAGGTGATGCCGACCATCGAGTCGACTGCGTCCGGATCGCCGGAGCGGAGGTCGTAGGTCAGCTCGGAGGCGAGCGTCTCCTCACCGGAGCGGCCCTGGATCTCCGAGGCGATTACCTCGGCGACGTTGGCTTTGTGCCGGTGACCGAAGGAGTCAGTGGGGCCGTACTCAGCCAGCTCGCCACCCTGCCAGACCGCGCCTTCCGCGGCGATGGCGAAGGAGTACTTGCTCGGATTCTCGCGCTTGTCCTCGACAAGTAGCTCGACCAGGTGATCGAGGTCGAACTTGTACTCGGGGATCAGGCAGCGGCCCGATGTGACGTAGGCCGTGTAGAGGGCGGTGAAGCCCGCGTCGCGGCCGAAGATGCGGAAGATGCCGATCCGCTCGTGCGAGCCGAGGGTGGTTCGCTGGCGGTTGATCGCCTCTTTGGCGCGCGTGATCGCGGTCGAAAAGCCGATGCAGTACTCGGTGCCCTGGACGTCGTTGTCCATAGTCTTGGGCACGGCGACCAGCTTCACGCCGTTGTCGGCGAGGATCTGGCTGAAGCTCAGGGTGTCGTCGCCGCCGATCGGAACGAGGTAATCCAGGCCGAGCTTGGCGATGTTGTCGAGGACGACGGGCGTGAAGTTGTAAACGCCCTGTGCGACCTCGAGCTGCTTCAGGCGATCCGGCCCGATGTGCGCCGGAAGCTTGCCGGCCTTCATCTTGCGAGCGTTTGTCCGGGAGGTGTGCAGCCAGGTGCCGCCGGTGCGATCGATCGAGCGGGTGTTGATCCGATCGAGCGGAACGATGTAATCAGTATCCAGGCCGGGGCCCGGCTTCATGTGGGTCAGGCCTTCCCAGCCGCGCCGGATGCCCACGACCTCGTAGCCAAGCTCGGTTGCGCGATAGACGACGCTCTTGATCACGGCGTTCAGGCCGGGGACGTCGCCGCCTCCAGTAAGGATGCCGATGCGCGGGGTTCGACTCATTCATGCCTTCCGTGGATGTTCGGACGCAGCCGCGAGAAGCGGCCGCGTTTTGGACGACACTCGTATCTTAATGCGCGCGAGCCAATCGGCGGTGGTCCGAAGGACACGAAACGGCGAGGTGTGGTCCCAAGCGAGCCGGGCGCGTCGCCCCGGAAGGTGGGAGGGGTGGCGCAGATGGGAGGGAAGGGTGGTCGTCGCTCGATCCGCCGCTAATGCTCGAAGCGGTAGCTTAGGAAAAGGTCGTCGCCGGCGCGCCGGATCGAGGAGAGAGTGGCCCAGCGCCCGAAGCCGCCCCCGAAGCTCGTTCCCTCGACCAGGCCGAGGCGATGGTCCGTGGCGTCGCGGCCGATGATCTGCGGGGCCAGCGTCAGGAAGAGCTCGTCCACGAGGTGGGCCCGCAGAATGTCGCCCAACAAATGAGGTCCGCCTTCGCACAGCGCCAGGCGCGCGCCGGTGCCACGGATGACCTCGAGCAATGCCTCGGCCGAAACCCGTGACCCGTCCCCAACAGCCTCGATTCGGACGTTTGGCGAGAACTGCAGTGCCGCCAGACGGGCGGCGCCTGCTTGTGTGGTGGCAACGATGACCGGCATGTCTGGAACGTTCAGGCCTGCGTGTGTCGCATCCAGGTTGCCGCTGGCGGTCACGACGACCATGGTGGGCTGAGGTTTCAGCCGCAGTTGTGAGCGCCAGTCGGCGAACGCGCCGGCCAGCGCGGGCCGCAGATGCGCCGCGTTCCAGACGTGACGACGGCCGACGCGAAGGGTGCCCGCACCCACGACGACGACATCTGCCAGGCAACGCAGCAAAGCCATCATGTATCGGTCCGCATCCGAGAAGCCGCTGATCTCGCCGCCGCCAGCGTTGGGCTCGCTCTGGCCGAGGGCTACGACGCCGTCTAGGCTGGAGACGAAGTTACCGACGATCGTCGGCCGGTCGGGGTGGAGGCCGATCGTCAGATCGCCCTCGAACCGCCCGGCGAGCACCGGTGGCAGCTGGCCGCCGCGCGCGTCAACCTTGGGAATCGGACTGCCCGCCGCGGACCACAGCAGCTCAAGTGGTAGCCCCTCGCTTCGGCCGGTCATCGCATCACCTTACTCGCGGACCCCTCGCTGGAGCCTCCGTGTCTGAATGCCACTATGACGTCCGGCCGCCGATGTGGGTCCGGCCCGGCAATTGTCGCAACGTATGGGCCGGCGCGGCCGAGGAGTACCTAGAGCTGGCGCAGCTCCGTGGTATCAGCTTCGTCTATGGACCGGGCGCATGTGGGACAGTACCAGCGAGCCTCCAGCGGCGTGCCGCAGGTCTGGTGTCGGAGCGCCTCGGTTGGATCCGAACGCGCACCCCAGTCGGCCAACAATCTAAGCGCACCGGCCAGGGCGCGGCCGTCGGCCGTCAGCTCGTAGCTGAGCCGCAGCGGCCGCTCGGAATAGGGGCGCGCCAGCAGGACTCGCTCGCGTTCGAGGCGCTTGAGCCGATCCGACAGGATGTTGGGGGCAATCCCTGCCAGGCTGGCCTGGAGGTCGTTGAAGCGGCGCGGACCGACGAGTAACGACTCCACGACGAGCAGGCTCCAGCGATCGCCCACGCGATCGAGGGCGGCCTGGAGAGGCGAGACTCGAGCTTCCTCCGGCATGCGTTCCATGGTAGCGGTCCGGTCGGTGGCCAGGGCTTGCGTTCTATCGGGGAGAGTTGTAACTTGCAATCCGCTAGTAACCACGGTATCAGAACGAATGCACCGCTCTAGCATGAAGCTCGATCGGACAATGGAGAGCACAAATGGGCGCACTCGACGAACTCTCGCAGGCGGTCACGAAGGTGGCGGGCCGGACGGCTCCGGCGGTGGTTGGGATTGGCGGGCATTGGCGGCGGGGGTGCGGCGTGATCGTGGCCGAAAACCGGGTCCTGACTAACTCCCACAACGTCCACGGCGACGGCGCCACGGTCGTCTTCGCGGACGGTCGCCACGAGCGGGGCACGCTTCTCGGAGAGGACCTCGACGGCGATCTGGCGGTCCTCGAGGTGAGTACCGGCGGAGTGACGCCGCTCGAGTGGGTTGGCGAGGAGGCCCTGCCGGTAGCTGGGGCGGTGGTCTTCGCCGTTGCGGCTGTTGCCCAGGGTGGGGCGCGAACCACTGTGGGGCTCGTGTCAGGAGTGGCGCGCTCGTTCCGGGGGCCCGGCGGCAGGCTCATCGGCGGCAGCATCGAGCACACGGCCCCGCTGGCTCCCGGGTCGTCGGGCAGCCCAATCGTGGACGGCGAAGGCCGATTGATGGGCCTCAATACGCAGCGGCTCGAGGAAGGCTTCTACCTGGCGATGCCGGCGGATGCCGCGCTAAAGGCCCGAATAGAGGCCCTGTCACGTGGCGAATCCCCGGTCCGGCCGCGCCTCGGGATCGCGGTCGCACCGGCGCACGTGGCCCGGCACCTGCGGCGGGCCGTCGGCCTCCCGGATCGCGACGGGATCCTCGTTCGTGGCGTGGAGGAAGGCAGTCCGGCTGAAAAGGCCGGAATCCGAGAGGGCGACTTGATCGTTTCTGCGGCGGCTGCGCCGGTCGCCGACCCGGATGTTCTCCACTCGGCTCTGGCGAAGGCTGCCGGTGGCAAGATCGAGATCGGCCTCGTCCGCGGCGCGGCCGACGTGGCGGTCACCGTGGATCTGGGCGCCGAGACTGGCAACAAGACGAACTAGACCGGGCAAGGGCGGGCCGGCTGCGATTCGCGACCGAAGCCTGCCCATCAGCGGATGCATCATTAGCGCATGCCTGCAGGAAGCCACCCCGGTTCGCGGAGTCTTATCGGGGTCGATGTTGGTTCGACGCACATTAGGGCTGCGCTCGTGACCCCCGAAAGTGGCGTTATCCACGTCGCTCTAAGAGCCACGGAGACCCACGCCGTACGGGGCGGTGGCGCCTTCCACCGTCCCAGCGAAATGCTCGCGTCCGTCTCGTCGGCAATCGCGGAGTGCGTGGCTGCGGCCGCTTCGTCGATCGGGCAGAAGCCCGCGGCCATTGGTATTGCCAGCATGGCCGAGTCCGGCGTGCCCATCGATCGCCGCCGCAGGCCTGTCGG
>JAYUDR010000141.1:0-4962 GCA_043739665.1 Chloroflexota bacterium | reverse complement strand
GCTCACGTGTCTTGACGACGATGACAGTCCTGCTCGACCGGGCCGCTACGGCCTCCGGCAGCGCCCCAAACAAGTACGTCTCGCCGCTGTTGGTTGCCGGCGCGGCCGAGGCGCCCATAACCACGACATCAGCGTTCTCGCTTTCACGCAGGATCGCATTGCGGACGTTGGCCGCCTCGCGCACCTCCTGCTCCACCTTCCCGTCGGCGTGCTGGCGGATGAAGTGGCCCAGCGCCCGTTCGGACTGAGCTCTGAGTCCCTCTGAGGTTCCTCGGGGGATCAGGTGCAGAGCCACCACCTGGCCGTCGTTGCGGCGAGCCAGGGCATCGGCGAAGCGGAGTGCCAGCACCGCATGGGGGCCGCCACGGATGGGGACGAGCACTCGCTTGATCTGGGACGGGCCGCGCTGCTTGACAACCGCTATGTCGCACGGCGCGTCACGGACAACTTCATCGATCGTGGGCGAGAAGACCGCAGCCGGAGCACCGGGTTTGGCCGGCGGCTTGCCGCCCCAACCGAAGACGATGAGATCCGATTCCAGCTCGGTGGCCGCTTCCACCACGCCCTCGGCGGCGCGACGTCCGATGCGGACGATGGGGTGAATCGTGACCCCCTCGGGCGCGAAGTCCAGGACGCGTTGAAGCAGCCGTCGAGCCTGTCGAGCGCGCGTGGCACCCTCGCTCAGCGGCGTTCCTTCCGGAACCTCGACGATGCCCAGGACGGTCAAACTGCCGGTGCGACGATCCATTAGCGACGCCCCGAGACGGACCAACTCCTCGGCGGTAAGCGGGTTGGCGACGGGGATCAGAATCCGGGACGGCAGCGGGGCGCGAGTCATCTGGCCGCGTTTCCGGCGGCGTCGGCGGCGTCGGCGGAGTCGGCGGCGTCGGCGGCGTGGCCGGCGTGGCCGGCATCGCCGGGCCCGGCGATTGGCGCCTCAGCGGCCGCCGCGGCCTCGCGCCAGCGCTCCACTAGATAAGGCTTCAGCCGTTCGAACTCCCGCGCCTGCCGTTCAACGTGTTCCTCGGCCTGCTCCTCGGATAGGCGCCGGGCCTCCACGACGAGGCTCCCAACCCGGCCGAAGTAGATGGGTACGAGGGCTGCCACTAGCCGCTCGGTGGGCATGTCGCCAAAGCTGGCGGAAACCAGCAGATCGTAGAAGACCCGCGCCCACAATTCGTCCGGGAAATGGAAAGCGGCAACGGCGTCAGACATCTCGTCCGTGCTCGGCATCCTGCCGCCGGACGTGCCCTCGCCGGACTCGCGGCTCAGCCCCAGCCGACGGGCTGCCGCCTCGGCCAGCGCGCCCGCCTCTTCCGCCAGAGCCAGGACCTGCCGGCAGCTGTCGGGTGCGATGAGCTGTGCCCAAGTGTCGGCCAGTGTCAGCGAACCCGAATGGAACTGCGCCAGCAGACGCAGGGTGTTGACCTCCAGCGGCACCGGGTCCACAAACCGCTCGAAGCCGTAGGCCGGCACATCGTGGCTGCCGCTGATCGGCAGCCACCGAGCGGCGTTGTCTCGGGCCATCGTCATCAGCGTGCCCACGACCTGGCGGAACATCGGCCCAAGGTCCGAGCCCGGGTCCTTTGGATCGTGGATCTTGGCTCCCAGGCGTGTCTGGCAAACCGCAAACCCGCCGGTCAGGGCCGTCGTTGTCATCCAGATATCGATGCCGAAACGTGAAACGTCGGCCGTCCAGTTGGGCTGCTCGAGGTAGTAGCGGATGAGGTCGCCGCTGACGCCAAAGTCCCCACCGATGGGCTGGCGGATGCGGTGCCCGTACAGAGCCCGCGTCACGGGGTAGGTGACGGTGTTGGTGATCGTGCCGTCGTATTTGTGCCGGCCATACAGTGGCGCGACGAAGTCGTAGCCGCCCTTGAGGATCGGTCCCGCCAGCAGTTCGATCCATTCCGGAACGATGGACCGCAGGTCTGAGTCCACCACCACGAGCGCTTCCACTTTTAGTTCCGCGGCAATCTCGAAGAGGGTCCGCAGAGCCGCGCCCTTGCCGCCGATGCCATCGACCTCGGGGTAGGTGAGGCTGACTCGGTCGAGTCGATTGGTGGGATGGACGAGCAGGATCTGCTCGACGTAACCGGGCGGCTCCGTCTCTACAACGACGCGCTGCGTTCCGTCCGGCGAGCCGGCGTCGGCGTTGACCAGGATCGGTCGAAGGTCTGGGAAGTACTGAACCAGCCCGGCCTGTGCCGCGCGGACCACATGACCGATCGTGGCCGCGTTTCTAAAGCTCGGAATACCGACCATGATGTCGGCGCAACCGAGCCGGGTGATCTCTTCCTTGATCGCGGGAGTTAGCGCGCTCGACGGCATCGGGAGCACCCTACCACGCCGGGCCGGTCGACGGCATCCCGGAGGGGCGGCGCCTACTTCACCGGCATCGGTCGGGCCGCCCAGGCGTCGTTGCGGACGTTGGGCAGGTAGCGGCTGTTGGCGTCCTTGAAGAAGAGTTGCTGAAAGCCGAGTCCACGCCAGGAGACAAGATAGGACCCGAAAGGCTCGCGGACATACGGCGTCACCCGGATGCGCTCGCTCGGCTCGAGCGCGCCGTCCAGCAGCCGCTTGCGTTCCAGCAAAGGCACGTCCAGCAGCGCGGAGCCGTCGATTCGCAACAAGTCGACGGCGACGAATGCGATCGGTCGATCCGGGTCGAGCGGCCGCTCCGACACGGTTGGCCGGAGGGCACGGCCGCCCATAACCATGGAGGCCATCATCTGGCCGGGTGTCGGCGCCTCGATTGTGGACAGCGGCACGCCGGCCGTGATCTGAGTCGGCTGCACGGTCAGGTAGCCGTCCAGGATCAGGTCGTCCGCTTGGGCGGCCAGCGCCAGGGCTTCCGCAACGTCGGCGAACTGGGCGCTGCAATCCGTGCCCCCTTCATCGCTGAAGCGGCACCGGCCGTTTTCGAATCGGGCGATCACTCGGAGGCCATCCCAGCCCGGCTCGATGAGGGTTTCCGCACTGGCGCGCAGGCCTCGGCCAAACTGCTGAGGCCGCCAGTCGTTCGAGTCGGCCGGTGGCTGGGGCGGCGGGGCGCTGCGAAAAGGCGGCATCAGCTCGATCCTAGTCGGCATAGCCGGCGGGATGGGCCCGACGCCACTCCCAAGCCGAACCGATGATGTTCTCGAGATTGCCCTGTCGCGGCTGCCAGCCCAACTCGCGGCCGGCGCGCTCGGCGCTCGCCACGAGGACGGCCGGATCGCCGCCACGGCGTGGCCCGAAGCTGACGGGGATCGCGTGGCCGACGACGGTTTCCGCGGCGGCGACGATGTCGCGGTTGCTGAAGCCGGTGCCGTTGCCGAGATTGCAGATCAGCGGCTGGCACGGTCCCGAGGTGGGGCCGGTGCGGGGGTCGTCCGCGTCCGTGGCAACCAGCGCCAGGAGATGGGCCGCAGCCAGATCCTCGACGTGAATGTAGTCCCGGACGCAGGTCCCATCGGGGGTGGGGTAGTCGTCGCCGAAGATCGTCATCTCGCGCGACTCCTCGGCCGCGATCAGGACGACGGGGATCAGGTGAGTCTCCGGCGCGTGCATCTCCCCAAAGAGACGACTGGCGCCCGCGACGTTGAAGTAGCGCAGGATCACGCTCCGCAGGCCGTATCCGTGGCCATACCAGGTGATCGCCGCCTCAACGCAGCGCTTGGACTCGCCGTAGGCGTTTATCGGGCTGACGGGATCCGTCTCGAGGATCGGTGTCCTCTCCGGCATGCCGTAGATCGCGGCTGTGGAGCTGAGCACGATTCGCTTCACCCCGGCCAGCCGCATCCCTTCGAGCAGGCTGATGCCGCCGCCGACGTTCTCGCGGAAATACTTGGCCGGATCGACCATCGATTCGCCGACCAGGGATTTGGCGGCGCAGTGCAGAACGGCGTCGATCTGCCGGCGCTCCAGGACCTGGGCCACAGCCTGACTGTCGCCGTAGGTGCCCACCTCGAGAGTCGCGCCCTCGGCCACGGCGGCTCGGTGGCCTGTCGAGAGGTCGTCGAGCACCGTGACTTCGTGGCCCGCGGCAACGAAGGCCTCGACGGAGACCGACCCGACGTAGCCGGCGCCGCCGGTGACAAGGATGCGCATCTACTTACCCCTAAAGCGGCGGAATAGACCCTTCTTTTTGCCAGGTGCGCCCGATAGACCTTCTGCCTCGTACGGGACCTCGCCTGTGGACGCGCCTGCGGCTGCTGTACCGTCCTGGCTCCCAGGGGAGACCTCCCAGGCCTCGCGCAACGCCCCGGCCTCATCCTCGTCCTCGGACGCCTCCACGTCGTCGGCGCGGGCGTATCGGCGAGGTGGTGGCCCGGCGACCTCAGGGATGGCCTCCCACTTGAGTCGGGCGGCTTCAACTGCCGCCAGCGCCGCTCGGCCCTCTTGCGCTGCCTGGTGACCGGCCAGGAATTCGGCGGCCTCGAATTCGTCAATGGCCTCTTGGGCGGCCTCGTCGGCTTCAACTCCCCCTTCCGCTGCCCCCAACCCCGCTGCGCCTTTCAGGAGCGCGATCCGCATCGCTGTGGCTTCCCCAGCCTCGGCAAGTGCGGCTTCTGTGACCTCGGGATCTCCCGAGGCGTCGTCCGCGCCTTCCGCGCCATCGGGCAGGGCTGCATAAGAGATCAAGGCGATCCGCATAGCCACGCTTTCGTCCGCTTCGGTGGCCTCGATAGCCTCCAGCGTTTCGGCTGTGTTGTCGGTGTCGCCGCCTGTCGGACGCCCCTCCGCCGCCGTCATGTCCACACCACCAACCGCCTCAACCGCGGCCGCCATTTCAGCCTCGGTAAACTGGTCTGGCAGCGGGACCTTGAGAGCCTCCGGCTCAAAGTAGCGTCGGCCGAGCGGCATGGCATGGTGAGGCTCGTTCCGGGCGCGGACGGGCCTGGGTGCCGCTTCTGCGACGGTCTCCACCACCGCCGGCGCAGGCATCGGGCCGTCGAGTTCGCCCTCGTCGTCAAGTTC
>JAYUDR010000140.1:0-12163 GCA_043739665.1 Chloroflexota bacterium | reverse complement strand
GGGGTCGGCACGTTCGCGGTCCAGATTGCCAAAGCATTCGGAGCGGACGTGACCGGCGTATGCAGCTCCGTGAACCTGGACATGGTCCGATCTATCGGCGCGGACAAGGTCATCGACTACACGGTTGAGGACTTCACCCACGGTGGCCGGCGGTACGACCTGATAGTCGACCTCGTGGGAAACCGCTCGATGTCCGACCTGCGGCGCGCCCTGACGCCGCGGGGCACCGCCATCCTGGCCGGCGGCGGGGGCGGCCGGCTGCTCGGGCCGATGGCTCAGATGCTCGGATCGCGCATCCTGACCCGGTTCGTGGGCCAGACGCTGGTCATCTTCCTCGCGAAGCTCAACGGCAAGGATCTGCTCGTTCTGGCGGAGCTGATCGAAGCGGGCAAGGTCAAGCCGGTCATCGACCGAACATACCCCCTGGCCGAAACCGCGGAGGCGATCCGCTATCTGGAGTTAGGGCACGCGCGGGGGAAGGTCGTCGTCACCGTCTAGGGTTTGGGCCGGGCGGCGTCGGGCCGCTTCGCCGCCAACTATCGCACCGCGGCCGCGTGCCTCTGCGCAATCAGCCGGTGTCCTGCGGGCGTCGGTGAACGCCGTCGGGACGGGTGAGCGGTTGGCCCTCGTCGTCACACACCTCGTCGATAAGCGCGAAGTGACGCGCGTGCCGGCGAGGCGGCGGCCGATGGCGGCGTTGGTCTGGCGGACGACTCGCTGACTCCAGCGCGAATAGGCGGCCGGCGTGGGTCCAAGGATGATCAGCGGGACGCCGCGATCCACGCATATCTTCACGACCGCATCCATGGCGAGCATCTCATCTTCTATTGCCCGCCGGTCCAGGCCGGCCACCGCTCCGAACACGTAGTTGAGATTGCGCAGCCAGTAACCTGCCAGGCGGCGCCCCGCCGGCGGCAGGTCCTGAGCGTCACCCCGGGCACCGCCGTACGCATCTGATTGAGGCCGACTGGCGGTGGGGCAGGCTCCGCGCAGGAGGCAGTCAGAGGCGATTCGGTGGTCAAATAGCAATTGGCCATGCTACAATCGATGCTCGGCAATGGGGCCGTGGTGGCCGTGACTTCATTGCCGAGAGGGGTGACGATGCTGCAGAGACCCCTCTCTCGTCGATCCACGAGGAGGTTGAGTTGAAACGCAGTCGACTAAGTGTCTCGATCGCGATGGCGTTGGCGGTTGCGATCCAGGCTGCCTTGCCCGCCACGGCAGCGGCATACTCAGAACAGTATTGGAACGGTTCGTACGCAACCGAATACCCGGAGAACATCGCTTGCGTTGCCGCAAGCGCTCTCACGCACGTAGGGCAGGTCTACGGCTACACGGACGCATCGCATTATCTTCATTCGACCGTCCAGGCGTGGTACACGACCGGGAGGACGCACAACAGGTACACCTACGCGGCCGCTGGCCTTGATCCCAGGTCATGGGCATGGCTGCTCTGGAAGAACACTCCTGCGGGCTACAGCTACCACGACTACTGGTGGCCGAGCCAGGGAACCGCGAACATGTACATTGAGTCCGGCCTCACCACGACACATCAGCCGGTCGGTGCGCTCACGGACCACGGTCACCATGCGGTGAATGTTGTGGGCTTCAACGCCACTGCAGATCCGCGTACGGATGCGTCCTCTCTGCTCGGTTTCTGGATAGTTGACCCCTACTACCACGGGTCTGGAACGGTCAGAAAGTCCTTCTACGGAGGCTACGTCGGCGATCCGCCAAACACGTACATAGCCCTCGCAACCTGGAATTCGGCCTACCTTACCTACTACTACGACACCATCAACACGATCTGGACAAATAGCTACGTCGCCGTTCTGCGCACCGCCAACAACAGCCCCGAGCCAACGAAAAGCTACGACACTCAACCGCCCATGTACGGATACACCGCGACGGCCTCACTTCCAGCCACGTCTGGCGGCACGTCCGACAAGGCATATCCCAAAGGGGCACTCGATCAGGCCGTCACGGATGGAATCGCATCGAACACTCTACTCAACGATCCCAGCCTGGGCGTGTCGTTGGTCGGCGCCGTCGCAGGCAAGAGCCTGCATGTCGACAGCTTGTCGCCTGAGTTAGGGTCATACGAGCTTGTGGAGGTCCTGGTTGCGGGCAAAGTCAAGGCGATCGCAATGATTGAGGATCGCAAGGACGGCCTCCATTTCGCCGCCCTTCAGCCGGTCGCCGAGGGGAGCCATATGCCATCAGCCCTCGATGCGCAAACGGGCCTACGTGCCAAGGGGGTTGATGCCAGGTCGCTCAAGGCCGTATGGGGCTGGTCGCAAGAGAGTTCTTCTCCCTTCAGCCCGTTCTGGCAAGCAACTGACTCGAACGGTCGCCAGACTTTCCTAACCTCGTCGGATCAGGTCCAACCGGCCATCCATCTGACAACCGCGGGAAGATGAGTTTACCTAACAGTGACTAGGAGAAGGTCCTGGGTTGAGTCCGCGACTAGCAGCACGTGGGCCCCGTCCGGCGACCAGTAGACTCCGATCGCTCCAGGCAAGTCCGCGAGGGGGGCGCCAGGCGTGTCAAAGAGCCGGGTGACACCCCCCTCGCCCGCCGGCTTCGTCTCCAAGGCGATGCCCCCAGCAGAAGAGGCGACGCCCCATGACCCAGACGGTAGCGAGGAGGCGCTCAACCTCCCCCCGTCCCATTCCTGTAGCGGCCCTGGCTGGTAGTACTCAGCTGACGCAAGCAGCAGATGTCCGTTTGACATCCAGCTGAGGGGGAGGCCGGCGGCCTGGACAGCGACGTAGCGACTCGCTCCGGTCGCCGAGTCGAGGACGAACTGCTGGCAGTTGCCAGCCGCGTTGGCCGGCCCGCACGCCACTGCAATCTGACTTCCGTCCGGACTGAACAATGGCCCATATCGCGGGTCAAGGGCGAAGTTCCCGAACGAGGTCACGACCTTGAGGTCGGGATACGCCAGCAATGCGATCCCCACGGCGGCCGGAGATCCTGCAGGTGCACCACCCCCAACTGCTCCCTTGGTAACTAGAAGGCGCGAGCCGTCGGGCGACCAGGACAAAGGAATACCCTGAACAGGGGTACCCAGAGTGCCGCCGGCCCAGATCGACGTTGTCGTCGGCTCATCGCCGACGACAAGGGACCTGGGGACCAGGGCTAGAGCACCATGGCCGCTTCCAAGCATCTCCGTCGTCTGATACGTGCCGGGCAGCGACTGCGTTCGACCGTCGATAAAGTGGACAACCACGTCTCCTACGCCCGATCCGCTAGCGCGATTGGTTCCGGTGGCGTAGCTTTGAGAGTCGATCCATGTTGCGGACTCCGCACCGGGGATCAGAAGGGAAATCTGGCCGTCGCTTCTCAGCAGTTCGACACAGTCGCCTGACAGGAGAACGTACTTGCCGTCGGGCGACCAACTCACTGAGTTGAGTCCGGTGGGCTGCGGGATGTCGATCCAGCGCAATCCCGGGCCAGATGTCGACGTGTGTTGTACCGGCGCCACGTCTGAGCACCCCGTCCGACTTGAGCGCGTCGATGCGGAGACTGAAGGCACTGGCGAATGACTCGATGGCGCGCTTGACCACGCCAGGGCGACAGGGCCCGACGCATCCGCGACATGCGACAGGAAGGCAGCGATACCTCGAAGACCTAGGGCAACCACCAGAATCATAGCAACGGCCAACATGGGTTGCGCGACGCCCACTCTCCGAAAGGTGACTGGCCCCCGCCGAGGTACGGTCACACCAGACCACGGCTGTGTGAGCGCTCCGACGAGCCGACGATGGGCGGTCAGCCGTCCCTGGCAGTTGTCGCATCGCTGGAGATGACTACGATCCCGCACGGACACGCCGACCTCAGGGGCGCCATCAGCAAGGTGGATCAACGATTCTTCGCTTATGTGGAGGGACCACAACACTCTCATGCGTCACCTGCGGCTTTCGTAGTCGATGAGCCATGCAGCCAGCTTGGTCCGGGCGTGGAACAGAGTCGCCCCGACGGTGCCGCGCCTGATTCCTAGCACCTCCGCCGCGTCTTCTTGTGAATATCCCAATCCATAAACAAGAGTGACGACGTGCCGTTCGCGGTTGGGCAGTCTCGAAATCGCGGCGGCCAAGTCCATCCGAAGATCGGGGTCCGAAGGAGCGAAGACGACTTCCTCATTCAGCTGGTCCACTCGCCGGTCTCCTTTGAGCCGGTATAGCCTTCGGGCCGCGATGGTCCGAAGCCAGCCCTGGAGTCGTGCTGGATCACGCACCTCGTTCAGGTGGGTTCGTGCATAGACGAGGACCTCTTGTGAGATATCGTCGGCATCATCGGCGGCTCCCAGGGCGCCACACAGCCGAACCAGATCGGCGAAGTAGAAGGCGTACCTTGAATCGAGCAACTCCACGCGAGAATGACGATCCAATACGCCCTCCATGTCAATGAGTGCCTCCGATAGACCCGTTCTGTTTAGTCTGGCCGCAAAATGGCAACGTCATCTGTATTCGAAGGACGCTTCGGGCCATCCAGTCGTGTCGAATTGCGGCGCAGCAGTGTCTCTCGATCGAACTGGAATCGGAGACTGAGTCGCGGCGTCAATTCGATGGCTCGCCCCGGAACACATGTCGCGCTGGTGCGGTTCCGATCGGGTGGGCGCGCAACTCGGCTTGTCGCGGGCTGTTGCGCTGGTGAGACAGGCAGCCGCCGATGATCCCGAGGTTGGAACTCCGGCGCTACCGCGGAGGTGGGCTCACTCACTGCCGAGGCTTCGGAGGTATTCGCGGGCGGCCAGATGGTAGACGCGCATGGGTGGGGGCAGTTGTAGGACGGCACGCGGCAGGTGACAGGTGGCAGGCGGCAGGCGGCGGCGGCAGAATCTAGACGCCCCGGCGGGCCTCGGTCACGTGTACCCGCACGGCGGCCTTCAGGGTGTAACTCGCGCCCGAGCAGTAGCTGCCATCGACGAGAGATGCGACAGCGGTGATGGTCCAGTCGCCGGCCGGCAGGCGGACCACGGGGTCCTCCAAGAACGAACGGTTGAAATCGGAGGGCGGCGCATCTCCGCTATATCCGCCGGACTTCCTGATCGACGAGAACATGGGCCGTCCGGCATCGAGACGGTAGGACTTGCAGTCTGCGGTCATGGCCCAGCCAACGTGCCGGCTGCCGGACACTTCGTCGAAAGCGAATGCGAATGGCCCTTGGCCCGATGCCCCGAAGTCGGCGTCGCTGGTCGGCGTCCTGGGCGTCAGCCTGGCGGTGGCGATGGCGGTAGTAGTGGCGACGTTGCCGGCGGTGGACGGCCTGACGCGGCCGACGTCGTTGCGGAGCGAATAGCGGGGGGCCGGCGCTCGGGAGGGGCCTAAGGGCGATTCATGCGGGCAGCATGGGGATCTACAGCGGTCCCGGTGGTCTGGGTCTCGGCGGAGACTTCGGTGAGGGGCCCAAGGCCATCGATCGACGCGGCGCGGTGGCCCGTCAGCGTCCAGCCCGCGTCCGTCCGCTCAAAGGTGAAGACATGGTCGGCCGTGTATGCCGTCAGCGGGGGCTCATCGCCACGGATCTTCTTGTAGGTGAGTTCGGTCTCCTCTGTCGCGACCACGGTCATGACCGTACCGGTCAACTCGCTGCTGCGAATCTCCACTCGGGTCTTGGAGCCGCTGTACTCCTCGCCAAGTGACTTCAACTGCTCGCGGCGGGCGTCCAGGGCCGCGTCGCTCGACTCCCCCGCCCGGACCAGGGCGGCCGAACTCTGGATCGGAGCACTGCTCAGGTGCTGTGGCGCTCCGGAGACCAGATGCTCGGCCCTTTCCGCGAGAAAGGTCTGAATGGTCATCGCCACGGCCGACGTCGCCGGTCCGCCGGTCGAGGGCGACTGGGAGGCGTTGGCGGCGGTACTCCAAGGCTCAACGGTCAGCAGCAGGGCGAATATGGCGCCAATGAGAACGATCTGTGAACGGGTTAGCCTTGCGGACGGCAAGTACCGCGTGCCGATCACCATTACCCCACCCCATGCGTATGCCGCCTAGCGACTCAGCCAGGCTAGGCCGGCAAACCCACGGATGTCAATGAGGCCGATGGGTTCAGTGGCGGGAACCCTTAGAGGAACTGTTGAGGGCAACCGCCTGGCGAACGAGCGCCTTGAAGGCGGACTCGTCAACTTTTTCGCCTTCGTGGATGTCGATCGCGCGGCGTGTGTTTCCGTCGAGACTCGAGTTGAAGAGACGGGCCGGATCGTCCAGAGACGCGCCCTTGGCGAAGGTGAGCTTCACGACACCTTTATAGGACTCGCCGGTGCAGATGATCCCGTCGTGTGACCAAACCGGAGTGCCTGGGGACGAGGGTTTCACCCACTTCAACTCCTCGATGGCGTCCGGGTCTGCTGCCTTGATGAGCTTGCGCATCCTGCTGAGGGTTTCCCCGCGCCAGTCCCCGAGTTCGGCGATTCTTTTCGAGATGAGTTCCGATGCCGACTGGCCTTGGCTCGCGTCTGACTCTTTCATGTTCTCATCCTAGAAGTTCCAGAAAAAACCGGGAAGCCCGTGCGGTCTAGACCTGGCCCGTGGCCCGCCGTCCCCTAGACGCCGGCCGTCTTTCAGACGTCGGCCGTCCTTCAGACGGCTTGGGCGTAGCGCTCGGCGGCGTAGCTGACGAAGCGCGTCTGGCTCTTCTTGAACCAGAGCTTGACCTCGCCCGTGGGGCCGTTGCGGTGCTTGGCCAGGCGCAGGTTGATGACCTCGCCGTCCGCGCCCTCGTCTTCGCCGGCCTTCTCTTTCTCGCGCCACAGGAACAAGACCAGGTCCGCGTCCTGCTCGATGGCGCCGGACTCGCGCAGGTCTGAGAGCCGAGGCTCGCGCGACTCGCGCATTTCCGGCTGGCGGGAGAGCTGCGATAGGGCGATGACCGGGATCTTGAGCTCGCGCGCGAGGGCCTTGAGGCCGCGGCTGATCTCGGACACTTCCTGGACGCGGTTGGCGTCGCGGCTCGTGGAGCTGGCCTGCATCAGCTGCAGGTAGTCCACGATCAGGAGGTCCAGACCGCGCTCGGCCTGGAGGCGGCGGGCCTTGGTGCGCAACTCCATGGTGCTGATGCTGGGCGTATCGTCTATGAAGATGGGCGCGTCCGAAAGGGCCTGCAGCGCCGGCGCGATCCGGGCGAAGTCCAGCTCCTCGAGAAAGCCCGAGCGGAGGCGCTGCGAGTCTATCGAGGCGACGCTCGACAGCAGACGCAGGACGAGCTGCTCCTTGCTCATCTCCAGGCTGAAGACGCCGACGGTCTTGCCCTCGCGCACGGCCGCATGCTCGGCCACATTGAGCGCGAGGCTGGTCTTGCCGACGCTGGGCCGGGCGGCCAGGATGACGAGGTCGCTCGCCTGGAAGCCAGTTGTCAGCTGGTCGAGGTCCGGGAAGCCGGTGGGGATACCGACGATCTCGCCGCGGTGAGCGTGGAGGTAATCGAGCCGGTCGTAGGCGCTGTGGAGGAGCGTCTTGAGGGGGCTGAAGGTGTCGGTCGAGCGGCGCTGGCTGACCGCGAAAAGTTCGGCCTCCGATCGATCGATCGACTCTTGGATGTCCGAACCGTCCTCATACCCGATCGCGGCGATCTTGCCGGCGGCACCGATGAGGCGGCGCAGGACGGCCTTGCGCTCCACGATGCGACCGTATTGGGCGACGTGGACGGCGGTGGGAGTGTCGTTGCCGAGCGTGGAGAGGTAGCTCGCGCCACCAATCGCCTCCAGCTCGCCCGCGCGCTCGAGGGCTTCCGCGACCGTGACGACGTCTATCGGCTCGCGGTGCTCGAAGAGTTCCAGCATTGCGGCGTAGATGCGGCCGTGGGCCTGGCGGTAGAAATCCTCCGGGCGCAGGAAGTCGGCGATCTCGATGATGCCGTCGCGATCAATCAAGATCGAGCCGAGCACGGCCTGCTCTGAGTCCAGGTTCTGGGGCGGCAATCGATCTATCACGGTCGGCGGCTCTCCGGGCGTGGCTGGTGTCCGAGCAAGCATGGCGACTGGAAACCGGTTCAGGGGTGGGTTACCAACGAAGTGCTCGAACGATTTGGCGAAAATCGTTGACAACCGGGCGTGGAGTGGGGATAACCGCGGGCCGTCCGGCGAAATGCCTTAGTCCAGCCGGGCCAGGCCGACGGACCGAGGCCGAGGCGCAGGCGCAGGAGGCAACGAAGGCATCGTCCGACAGACTGGTTCCGGCCTCAGTCCAGGCGGCGGATGACCCCAATGAGCTTGCCTTGGATCCGGACGTCGTTGTAGAACATGGCCGGGTAATCCGGGTTGGCGGGCTGGAGGCGGATGCGGCCCTGTTCCTTGAAGAACTGCTTGAGGGTGACCGCGTTCTCTTCCACCTGGGCGACGACGATGTCTCCGTCGCGGGCCGTCTGCTGCGGCCGGATCAGGACAAAGTCCCCGTCCTGGATGTGGGCGTTGATCATGGAATCGCCGCGGACGCGCAGAACGTACGCATCTCCCGAGGGAGCGAGCAGGTCCGGCACCGCCATGCTTTCCGACGCGTCCTGGTAGGCCTCGATTGGGCCGCCGGCCGCGATCTCACCGACGATCGGCAGCATGTGCGCTTCCGCGGCCGTGGACTGGGGCATCAGCTCGCCCGAAAGGCCGAGCCGCAGCGCGGCAAACGGCGTCAGGCGCATAGCCCGCGACTGGGCCGCGCCCCGCTCGAGGTAGCCCTCGCGCTCGAGCATCTGGAGGTGGTGGTGGACTGCCGATGTGGACGCGAGATCAACGGCCACGGCGATCTCGCGGACGGAGGGCGGATAACCGCGCGTCCTCAAGGTGGCCGCGATGAAGTCCAGGATCTTGCGTTTGCGCTCGGCGTCGTGCTTCGTCACAGGCGCCTCCTTTCCCTGTCCGGAGCGTACAGAACGTCCGTTCGATTGTCAAGCCGTTCAGGTAGTCGGGCGCCTGCGCCCTCTCTGTCAGGCGACGGGACAGCTAGCTCGACAGTGCGCTGCTGCGCTGCAGGACTAACTTGGCCAGGGCGATGAGTTGGGCGCGTGCGTTCGGACCCGTCGGGATGTCTATGTCGAAGGTCAGGCGGCCTTTCTGGACGCCGATGGCGGCCATATTGCCGGGACCGCTCGTGACCATCCCGACGTTGTCGACGCCCGGTAGGTCGCCCTTGGTGTCGGCGATGAGGGCGGCGTTGGACACGATCTGCTGGTAGCTGGACACCGGATCGCCCGTGAAGATGTCGAACTCGATGCCGCCGGTCGCCCCCGAGACGCCCGCGTAGACGCAGTACGCGTCCGCGGTGCCATCGCTGTTTTTGGTCGGAGTGTGCGCGCCGCTCACGCCGACGGCCAAAAAGTCGCCCGGCCCGAGGAGGTCGCAGAAATTGCCGCCCTTAGCCACCGGGCCGCCGAGCTCTGCGGTGCCTGTCGCGGTGCCGCTGGCGCTGGCTGCGGCGCTGGGTACGGCGCTAGGGGCACTGGGCGTGACGCCGGCCGCGCTGGCTGTTGCGAGGGGAGGTGAGGATGGGGCCGTGGTGGCAGCGGTAGATGTGCAGCCGCCTACAACGCTGATGAGAAGGACTGCGGCCACGAGTTGCCGCGGGGTTCGGAACATTTGATCCCTCCAGCTTGTCCGGATCGCGACTGCTGCCGCCGTGGGCGTCGATGGTAGGCGTGCTGGGGTTCGTCGCCCCGGTAGTCTAAACCTACGCGCGCGACTTCCCGAAAGAGTTGACGTCCACAGCTGGCCCGGCAGCCGGGACCCGACGACCACTTCGAAGGGTGGCGTTTTCTTGCGCAGGGCAATCGTTGCGGGCGTAGAATTCACCTGTCTTCGCAGTGACGAAACGCACTGAGGATTTTTGCGGTTCCCGCGTCCCAGCCGTGGAATCAGCCACGTTCCACCTGCTGCAGGGCGTCTGCGCAACTGGCGGACTGCCATCCGGCGTGCCGCCGCCATCACCTCAGGAGGGACATCGACTATGAAACGTACTGCGTTCGCGATGGGCGCGGCCATGTTGCTGCTGGGCCTGATGCCGGGGTCAACTCTGGCCCTTGGACCCAGCAATCTCGATCAATCGAACGCCGTGGTGTCTAGCAACTACCTGGTAACCACGGATATTCTGGCTCAGACTTTCACGGCCGGCTCGACCGGCATGCTTAGTGCGGTTGACCTGTGGATCGGTGGGAGCGAGACCACCGCATCTATCGCCGCGTCTATTACGGCCACCACCGCGTTGGGCCTGCCCTCCGGCGCGGCCCTGGCGAGTGCTACGGCCAATTCCGGGGGCGCGGATGGCTGGGTCCACTTCTCGTTCTCGAAGCCTTCCCCAGTCACGTCCGGCACGCAATATGCGATCGTCTTCGTGGCTGCTGCCCCGCTGCCGGCCGTCTACGGTTCGGCCGGCGACTATCCCCGCGGCCAGGCATTGAGGTATGGCGCAGGTGGGGTGCCGAACCTCATTGAGGGGATCCCCGACTTTGCTTTCCAAACATACGTCGACACGGTTACGACCGTGTCCCAGTGGGACAAGCCGAGCGTCGTGGCCGGCGCCACTACGCCGCTGACCCTCACCGTCACGATGACGTTTCACAACGGCGTCGAGGCGAAGACCTACGGCGTCCAGGTTGGGGGCTGGCCCAGCTGGTATACCCCCCAAAGCTCCACGTGCTCTTCGCTGCAAGGGGCTGACCCGGCTCCCGTGTGCACACTCAAGGACCTCCAGATCAATACACTCTATGTCAACGCCCCAGCCACTGGCGACACGCTGACAGTGATCGTGACCGGCACGGCCGCGCCGACCCAATACGATGTCGGATACCCGGGCGTGGCGTCCGGCCATGCGTGGATGCATTACAACCCGGAAACCGTTTTTCTTGAGGCCGTCGGTGACGCGACCGTGCAGGTCGTCGCGCCCGCGGCCACGGCCCCACCGGCCACGGCCCCACCGGCCACGGCTGCGCCCACGCTCCCGCCAACGAGCGCCGGCGTGGGGAGCGGATCTGACGGAACCGGCAGCACGATCTGGCTCCTGCCGATTGGTCTGCTCGCCTTCCTCGGCGGCGCGTTCGCCCTCGTCATCCGACGCCGGCGGCTCGCGTAACGCTCCACACCTGAACATCTACGGGGCTGCGGGAGCTTCTCGCGGCCCCGTTTCGATTCCGGCCGCGGCCGCGGCCCGGTTGCCGGTTATCGGCCGCTTCTCGGGCCGGGCACGAAGCCGCTCCCCACGCCCGCGGCATCGGCGGTCTCGCGTTCAGCGGAACGGCGCGACTCGAGGGCCAGCAGCATGCCCTCGATGATTGCCTCCGGACGGGGCGGACAGCCGGGGACGAAGACATCGACCGGCAGAATGGCGGCCGCGCCGTCGCGAATTTGGGGCGAGCCGGCGAAGACGCCGCCACTTATAGCGCAAGCTCCGACAGCCACGACAAGCCGAGGTTCCGGCATGGCATCGTAGGTGCGGAGGGCGGCCTCTTCCAGGTTGCGCGTCACGACGCCGGTTACGAGCAGCAGGTCGGCATGGCGGGGCGAGGCAACGAAGTCGATGCCCAGGCGTTGGATGTCGTGGTACGGGTTGAGGAGGGCCGCGATCTCCCAGTCGCAGCCGTTGCACGAGCCGGCGTCGAGATGTCGGACGTGGAGCGACCGGCCGAGGGCGCCATGAATTCGGCCGCGGGCGCCAAGGACTCGGCCGCGGGCGCGGTCGGCAGCCAGTAGGTCGTCGGTGGCGCTGACGAGTTCGGGCGGGCGTTCGATAAGCTCGGCTCGCCTCGGGCGCGCCAGCTCGACCCGCGAGGTCATCGAGATTGCACCGGTGGGGCAGGCGCTGACGCAGGCGGCGCAGAAGACGCAGCGCCCGGCATCGATCGAAGGCACGGGCGGGGCCGTACGGGCTGTAGGGGGCCGACTGCTGGCGTATTCCAACGCGGCCGTTCGGTTTGCCAACCCTGCGGTCTGATCGAGCAGCCCGCCGCCCAAGACGAGCATGCCGTCCACCGGACGGCTGGCCGAGTCCGCGCCAACCACGAACTCGATCGCATCGGTCGGGCAGATCTCGATGCAGGCCCCGTTCTTGTCGCAGCGGGCCGGATCGATTGCCGGCAAGCCGCGCGCGCCGAATTGGAGTAGCGGCTCGGCCTTGGGGTAACTCGATGTCGGGACCGGGTGCAGGAGCGGTGTGAGTAATCGGCGGACGAGGTCAAGCGGCAT